>JBCCZW010000581.1:0-3174 GCA_039186805.1 Verrucomicrobiota bacterium | reverse complement strand
AGCAGAGCGGAGCGCGATGGACCGCACACCGGCCCTGCGCAGCTCGCGTTGCGAAACACCATGGCCTGCTCCGCAAACTTATCGATATGCGGAGTCTTGCATTGCGGATGCCCGCCATAAACGCCGACCCAATCATTAAGATCATCGACCGATATCATCAGAATATTGGGTCGATCCCCGGCAGCGATGTACGCGGCCAATACGGGTAGAAGATAAATAGAGAGTTTTCGTATCATAAATATAACTACGCTATTTTAAGTCTCCAATCCCATCTCCGTCTTCATCCGTCACGCCTGACAACGGATGATTGATCACTGCCTGCCAGGTGATCTTTCGAAAGATGCGATCCAACTCCGGGCTCGGGAAGCTCCCTTTGTCCTCAAAGCGGATCTTCTTTTCAATCAGCTCCGGAGAACGGCCATAAAGCGTGGCATAAAATACGTAGCCCTCAAGGCGATCGAAGCCCGGCCCCAAGTGCCCCAAGCGATCCCTCCAGAGAGACCGATCCTTTCCTCCCACGGCCTTGTGCATCCCCTCGATCCCAGGAAGTTCGCCTCTCAAAAAATGCTTGGCCGCCAAAACCATTGCATCCGAAGTAGGCAGCATAAAGACCTTACCCGGATTTTCTTCCCGCAGCTTCTCAAGCAGTTCCCCGTAAGCCTCGTTCTTCTCTGCGCCCAAACGCTCCATAAGCTCTTCCGTAAAGACATCCTCGCTCTCCGGATCTTTGCCCAACTGATAAAGCTGAGGCCATGCATCAGAAAGGAAGAACTTCATCTCCGGATTATACTTCTTACAAAAATCGATCCAGCAGGTATAGAACTCTGGACGATCCATAAAATAAGGCCCCCACATCATCGCGTCCCATTCCGCGTTCGAGATCGAAGCCAAAAGCTTAGGCATCGGCTTCCCATCAAACTGAAAGATCCCGTTCTCCTGTTCCCATTTATAGCGAGCGCTTCCCGTCATGCCTCCGCTCGTATGCGTATACAAAGGCTGCTCGAACCCTGCCGCTTCGCAAATCAAAGGAAGCGTCCTGTAGCCCGGCGCCATGAAACTATGCCCCGTTCCCACGATGCGCAAAGCTCCATCCTTCGGCTTTTCAAAGGAAACCACCGTCGGCTGGCCTGGTTTCTTGAGCGACGCATAGAGTTCCCTGATTTCTTCAGGACTCATGTAGCAAACCGCATGTTCGGGGAACTTTTCTTCGTCCCAACCAGCATCGATCGGCACCTCCCTCGGCCCGCCTCTCTGGCGATTGTTTCCGCTATTGGAATCAAGCTCTCTCCTGGCCTGCTCGCGGTAGGCCAAAGCCTCCGCCACCGAAAGCTCTCCATCCCCATTGGCATCCGCTTCCGGAAACCGTTTAAGCAAGTTATCCAGCCGCTTCTCTGAAAACTGAGCAAAGACGCGCGGCACTTGGCCTAACAGTATCGAAATCGTCAAGACAAGCGAACATTGGTAGAGAAACCTGTTTTTCATAGGCGGTAATCTGAAGGCATCGTACAAGACAATTTCCGTAGTCGGAAAACAGTTACGCGGAAACTACCCTAGCTCGCCTCGCCACCTAGGACTAAAAATCATGACGAGCCAAGCCCGCGAGCATAAATCCAAAAGATGCCGCTCATGTCTGACCGTCAGACAACGAGCCGACAAAACAGCCATCTGTTCACTTGGCATCAACTGGAATTTGAACACGGCGAATTTCGAAGCAGGCGCCGCAGCTAGCAAATCAGGCCTTACTACCGCACGTAAGAATCGCCCAACAGCTCAACATAGCTCGCCTTCAGCCTCCCCAAAGCCAGGAAGGTCCTTGGCCACATTTCGAGCTTCACCGGTGTCGTATCTCAGATTGTAGATTTCAATATCCTTCAACTCGGGGGCCCGGATCTCCTCTATGTTGTCGTCCGAAATATTTCGGCACCTTGGCAGATCTAAACTCGCCAGAACCTTCCAATCGCCAGCCTGCATAGCTACCTGTCGAGCGTTCAGCGCGTTATAGAAAGCTCACAGCAGAGGCTTCTCCGGGTCGATCATCTCGCCCTCGAAAAAGAGGGCTTATGTCCACGCCATCCAGAGTCAACCCGGCCGACGGCTTGGCACCCGCCAAGACGTAAAAGGTCAGCATGAAATCCAAAGCGGAAACCGCCTCGCCCGAGCTGAATACTGCCTGGCCCGCATCCTTCAAAACCTTAAGAATCGTAGTTTCCGATTCCCTCAGATGCACCTCGTCGCGATTGTAAGGCCGCTCCTGATTTCCCGGAGGTATCCAATCGTAAACCCCCGCTCAGTTTGGACTCCGCCCCGTCAGCAAACCTACCCGAGAGGGCGAGCAAACCGAAGCTGCGGAATAGAAATCGGTGAACCGAACGCCCTCTGCGGCCATCTTGTCCAGATGCGGCGTTTTGATATGGAGATGCCCATAACAAGCTAGATCGCTGTATCCAATATCATCACACAACATTACTATAATTTTGGGCTTATCTGCATCGCTCCGCAAGAGGGGCCAATAAGTAAAGGCAAAGAGAAAAGCGAAAGCGAATTTCATTAGAATCTATCCCAAAAACTCGAAAATTGCCGTTGCGCGTGAGCCGCGCTCTGGCAAGGCGAGCGAAATCGCGTCCATACTGGAGGTTCCGAGATTCTCATTTCATATTCCGGGCCCTTGCAGTCGCTCTTCGAGCTTCTTCGATTCCCTCTTTATCAAATAAACTCTCCTTCTCCGACCAATTAATATTTCGGTCGAAGATGATTCCATACGGCCGGTAATTATTGTAATCGACGGCCTCCTCTTTCCAAGCTGATAAATGCCTGTCGTAAACCTCTCGCATATGCCGTAACGCAGGTCCGTATTCGGGGTTTTCATACAAATTCTGCAACTCCAAGGGGTCTTTCTCCAAATGGTAGAGCTCTTCAGTCACTTCAAACCCCTCAGCGGCGTATCCCCAATGCAAATACTTCATATCCTTCGTCACGACTCCAAGAGCGTGGGTAGCCGCCTCGCCCCAGACATTGATCAAAGCGAGCGACTCGTGCAGCTCCGCTTCGGGATCATCGTAGAGCGGCATCAGATTTTTTCCGTCCACGTTTTCGGGAATCGGCAAACCTGCCAGACTCAAAATCGTCGGCATAAAGTCGATATTGCAGGTTAGAGCATCAGACCGAAGACGCTTT
>JBCCZW010000580.1:0-3187 GCA_039186805.1 Verrucomicrobiota bacterium | reverse complement strand
GGAAGATTCATGGGTCCGTACTCGCTGCCGAAGAAACCGGCGGTGGTAAAGGCTTTCAATTCCTCCTGCTCGCCCACTCCTTCTAGGCGTTGTCCGATATTGATAAAGGGAGGCATGACTTCGCTGTTTGGGCCGAGGACTTTAGCCATCCAAGAACCAATGTGGGGGCAAGCTACCGTTTGCGGCGGGACGTAGCCAGTGTGCCAGTGGTATTGATGACGGGAATGAAGGATACTCCCCAAGTCGGGTTGAACAACCGAGCGAACGAGCGTACCGCGATCCATGATACGCGCGATATTCTCCAGGCCTTTGCAGATTTTGATGTCATCGACGGCGGTGTCGATCGAAGGAAAGGTAGAGAGGACAGAGTCAACCGCCATGCCCTTTTGATAGGGAGCGTAGCGCTTGGGGTCGAAGGTTTCGGGAGCAGCCATTCCGCCGGCCATCCAGAGGAGTATGCAAGCATCCGCTTTTGCGGTGGGGGACTTGGCGTGGCTGGCTTGTACGAGTTGAGGCGCCCCGGACATCCATGCGGCAGTCGATGCGGCGGCAAGCTTCTTCAGAAAGTCGCGGCGAACGATCGAATGGGGAGCGCTGGGATCGACTTCGAAATTCATTTAGGTCTTTGTTTTATCGGATGATGAAGAATTCGGGGGAAACGGATAGAGTCCAAAGGATATCGGTTAGCTCGTCTTGCTCGGCTTTTCGTCCGAGGGTTTGATGGAGGATCCGTTTCTCTGCTTTACTTGGGTAGCGTGTAAGGAGGCCTAGGTAGATTTGATCGATAAGTTCATATGTATTTGAAAAGTCCTTACTCAGTAGGCGTTGCGCCCCTTTTTGAAGGCATTCGAAAAGCTGGGGACTTGTGGAGAGATCCACAGCTTCGAGTGTGGTGAGTTCATTGGGCCGCGAGGTGACGATTTGATCTCGGTTCGGGCGTCCGAGCGAGCGCATGAGGCTATCGACTTTGAGGAGGGAGGCGCGAGTAGGATGTTTCCATCCAATGGATACAGAGGCCAGCTTTTGACCGGTGATCGAATCGGTTCGCTTGCTTCGCTTTTCGTCAACCATGACCTGGGCGGGATCCCAATGCAGCATATCAAGCTCCCATGAGCTGGGAGAGCCGGAAATGGGGAGCTGGGAAGCGATGCTCCAGGATTCGTCGGTCATAAGGGTTTCGGTTTGACCGTTTGCGTAGTCGATTCGAAGAGCGCAGAAGATGGCTGCAGCCCGCTCGATAATGAGGTGGCTTTGGGCGAGGATGAGGATCTCGTTTTGCGAATCCTTGAGGAGGGGGGTTATATTGATGGCGGAGAAGCCATCGTCTAACAGGAGCTCGCCATTTAGGAAAAGCTGGTAGCTTTTATCGACTGAGGCGATGAGTAAGGCGTTTGCGACTTCGCGCTGCGGCGAAAACTGGCGTCGCGCGAGGATGGCTTGGTTTGCGGGGATTTTCTTTGGGTTGGGAGTGGGCGCCCAGATCCAAGAGCTTTTGAGCGAAAGGGACGTTTCAATATTTTCGGCATGATTTCCGCGAATTACCGGCGCGTCGAAAGCGAGGGGCGCCGAGTCCGTGAATTGCCAAATGACGTCGACGAATTGCTCGGCGGTGAGGCGTTTGGGAGTAGGGCCTCGGTAGAGAAGCTGGCCGTTGTCGCTATAAGTTTCTTTTGCGACGCTTTGACTTTGGTAGGCCTGAGAAGTGGCGATGAGACGGAGGGTGTGTTTGAGATCGTACCCGTTCTTTTGGAAATCTTCGGCGAGCCAGTCTAGGAGATCGGCATTCCAAGGTTCCGTGCCCATGGCATCCAAGGGGTGGACGATCCCGCGGCCCATGAGCTGGGCCCAAAGTCGATTGACGATGGTGCGGGTGGTGCGACCGTTTTGCGGATGCGCGATGAGGTCTGCGAGTTGTTGGAGTCTTTCCTCTTTGGGGGCTTCGGGATCGATATTGCCGATTTCGGGAAAGGGCCAGGAAGCGACGGCTCGTTGGCCGGTCGGCTTGTCGCAGCGCGAGAGCTCTAGCGTTTCCTCCGAATAGATTGCGGCCAGGCCATAGGCCTCGGCGAGGGTCCAACGGTCGATGAAGCTGTCGTGGCAGGAGGCGCACTTCATGTTGATGCCGAGGAAGGATTGGGAGACGTTTTGGGCAAATTGAATGGGAAGCGTTTGGCCAGCGCTGACGTTGCCTCGCCATTCGATGCCGTTGATGAATCCCGCGCTCGCTTGAGTCGGCGGCGCGATGAGTTCTTTCAGCATGTCGTCGAAAGGGCGGTTGAGGCGAAGCGCCTCGTAGAGCCAGCCGCTTATCTGAGAGCGCCCGCCGGTTATGAATCCGGTGCCGTCATAATCGTTTCTTAGAAGATCGTTCCAAAAGGTCAGCCAGTGTTCGGTGTAGTTGATATCTCGCGACAGAAGTTCATCGATGAGGGATGAGCGCTTGTCAGGCGACTTGTCGGCGAGAAAGTTCTTGGTTGTTTCGGGATTGGGGAGAAGGCCGACGAGGTCTAGCGAGACTCTCCGGAGAAAGGCAGCGTCGTCGAGTGGTTTAGCTTGCGGGAGCTTATTGGATTGAAGGTAGGCATCGATCAGACGGTCGATGGGATGGGTACGATTGGCGACGGGAAGGGGCAGTTGGGGCGTTCGCGGGAGAAGGGGCGGTTCGTAGGCGGGTGCGGCGAAAGTGAAACCCGTTTCCCAGTTCATGCCTTGATCGACCCATTCTTTTAGCAGGGCGATTTCCTCTTTGGGCACGGGCGGCTTGCCGTCTGAGGGCATGCGATATTCGGGATCCGGATCCTCCATCAGCTCGACGAAATAGGATGCGGCGGCGTTGCCTGGAATCGCCATTTCTCCGTCGAGGAAGAGGTTCAAGGTGTTGATGGAGAAGCCGCCTTTGGACTCGCCGCCGCCATGGCACTCGACGCAGTGTTTTTCGAGAATAGGGACGACCTGGTGGGCGAAGTCGATCCTCTCGGATTCAGCTTCGAGGGAAGCTGGAGAGGCGAGCGCAGAGATGACTGCTATCTTGGCGATTCTGATCATTGCCGTGCGAACGGTCAGGGGTTTCGTTTCGGCGCCCTGGCCAAAAGTTTCTTCGTGATGATGTCTCGGTGAAAATGGGGGTTGGGAGGTTCCAGAAAGGGTAAACTTCTAATATGCCTATTTGATAGGATACGCGGATGCG
>JBCCZW010000579.1:0-3194 GCA_039186805.1 Verrucomicrobiota bacterium | reverse complement strand
ACATGGTATTGTCGATCCGGATGGAATTTACGGATTTGAGCAGTGATGATTGGATGGCTTGGGCGGAGGCGTATGGCAAGGGTGAAAGGGGCGTTGTCGATGAGCGGCTTGAGTTGTTGTGGAGACCGTTTTTGGCGGACCGAAAGTTAGGCGAGGTGGCGTTTTCTCTTGGGGTGATGGGGGGACGTCTTAAGTTTAAAGGGCACCTTATGGAACATCGCGTCAGCTTTGCGGATGAGGATGGATGGAAGATCGATCTCGTGTCTCTCTGGAGGAGCGATTACGATCAGTTGGTAAAGCCGTATTTGTCTGATAATTACAGGAATTTGAATCCTGTGGCTTCTATGCTGAAGGGAGAGTTCGGCAGCAGGTATAGTCGCGGGCTTTACGACTCTCCCTTGAAAGGGGCGGGCGGCGAATAGATCTATTCGTATTGGGCGGCTTCGCTGGACTTTCCTTGGGCTTTTAGGGCGTAGGAAAGGAATGCCTTGATGCGGGAGTCGTTGGCGTCTTGCTCGAGCGCTTTTTTGAAGATGGCTTCTGCTTCGGCGAATTTGCTGAGGTTTAGATAGCATTGGCCCATGAAGTTTAAATCTCTTTTGCTGCGGTGTCCGTTTTCGTAAGCAGAAGCGAAATGCGCGGCGGCAATCTGGTAGTCGGGTTGGCTGGATCTGTATAAAGCGATTGCTAGGCTGCGGTGGGCGAGGCCGAAGTTCGCGTTTTTGGCGATGGCGGCCTTATAGTGCTCGATGGCC
The DNA here is from genome assembly GCA_039186805.1 of Verrucomicrobiota bacterium. Taxonomy (GTDB): domain Bacteria; phylum Verrucomicrobiota; class Verrucomicrobiia; order Opitutales; family Opitutaceae; genus JBCCZW01. Next base: position 2,439 of record JBCCZW010000579.1, on the reverse strand, counting down.
TTGGCTTGTTGGTCGGACTGTTCGAAGAGCATGGCGAGGGCTTGATCGTAGAAAGGGGAGCGGGCGCTGGCTTGAGCGGTTTGGAGCTTTTTGATGGCCTCTCCGAGTTGACCTTTCATGGCGAGGTCGTTTGAGACGGCGATGGTGTTGTTCTCTTCGATGCTAGCGGTATGGATTGCCCTTGGGTTGGGGGCGGAACCAAGGAGATTTGTCAGTTGCGAACTCGAGGGCGCGGAAGCAAGGGCGCTGGTGGAGACGAATGCGAGGAGATAAGTTGCGAGGGTTTGCAGGGCGGTTCTCATAGTTCTTTGAAGGTATTTGCAGCGCAGGCTAGTTCGATTTCGATGCGTGTTCAAGTCGGCGGTTTACGATAACGGAAAGTGATCCGTGACAAGTTCGAGGGGTCCTCAAATGATTCAACCTAAGAGCGTCGATTCCGATTGCTGGAAAGACGGGAGCGACGGCTACATTTTTTTATCCCAATCGATATGCTTGAGCGTTTGAAACTCCCACGGACGGATTTAGAGGTTAGTCAGATCTGTCTAGGCACCGCGAATTTCGGTATCAAACAGAGCGAGGAAGACGCTCATGAATTGCTGGAAAGCTATTTGGAATTTGGGGGGAACTTTATCGATACAGCACGGGTGTATTCGGATTGGATTCCGGGGGAGAAAGGACGTTGCGAACGCATAATTGGGGATTGGCTGCGTTCGTCCGGAAAGCGAGACGAGGTGATAATCGCTACCAAGGGGATGCACTATGAGTGGAGCGATAAGTCGGTGAATCGAGTTAATCAGGAATGCGCTCGTCACGATATCGAATTGAGTTTGGAAGTCTTGGAAATTGAGACGATCGATTTGTATTGGCTGCATCGCGACAAGCCTTGGGTTCCCGCGGAGGAAATCGTGGATTTGATGCAGGTCTTTATTGAGGAGGGAAAGGTGCGGTATTTGGGGGTAGCGAACTGGAGCGGCGAGCGATTGAAGGCCGCCAACGAGTATGCCCTGAGAAACGGCCTGCAAGGTTTTGCGGCAAGTCAGCCGCTTTTCAATGTGGGGGCTTGGAATGTGAAGCCAGCAGCTGATGCCACTTTAGAGGCCCTAGATAGGGCGGGATACGATTATCACCTGGAGTCGGGAGTTTCATTGATTCCCTATTCTGCCCAAGCTCAGGGCTTCTTTACGAAGGCTGCGGACGAAGAGGGAGCGGATTGGAAGTCGCTGATGGAGAGTCGCTATGCGACCCCGCGGAATTTGAAGCTCGCTGCGGCGATTCGGGAGTTGGCGGAGGAGAAGGGCTGCGAGGTCAATGGTGTGGTTTTGGGGTACTTGATGTCGCAACCGTTTGCGATTGTACCGATAGTGGGTGCCAATCACCCGCAGCAGCTTGAGGATAGCGTAATGGCGACGAGGATACGATTAACCGAAGAGGAGCTGCAGCGTTTAGACGATATCTCGGAATCGGGCGTTGTGTATCGTGTAGGAGGCGGCTTCTAGTCGGCGTTTGGCTGACGGCGCCTACCTAAGGTGAGACAAACTCTCCAGGTGGCGTAGAGTCCGAGAATCAATGACGAGATGCCGGCGACTTCATGCATGAGCATGTAGTTATCTACGAAATACGGCGCGAGCTGCGTGATCACCATTATTCTTAGCGTATTGACCGCGAAGGCGATTGCCAGGGCGGCGGGAACTGCGATGAAGAGCTGGTAGGCTGGATTACGCAAGGCGAGGGAAGCGATCACCGAGAGAAGTAGATTGGATGAGAGGATTCCATAACCGTTGCACTCGGGAGCGACGTGGAAGATTTGCTCACCCACTCTCATTAGCAGACGCACCTCCTGGGACTCGACTTGGATGGCAAGTTGGGTACTGAGACCGAATACAGCGAGGGCAGCTGAGGCGGCCTTGCCCGCGTAGGTGCGCAAGGGCCAATCGGCGTAAGGAATGTAGAGCGCGATGAGGAGGAAGGCGGTAAAGGCGATCAGCAGCGGAAGGGTAGCTTCGAAGTGGCGTTTGCCGAACAAGAAGAGGATGAGAGCGGCGAGGTAGGTGACCAGGGGGAGGATTGAGAGCAGAACGAGCTGAAGGGCGTAAGCGGCGAGAACCAGGAGATAGCAGGCGGTGAGGAGACCGATTAGGAGGTTGGAAGTTTTGAGGTCGAGAGAGAGCTTCAGACGATGGTGCTGAATGATGAGATAGGCTGCGAAGCAAAGGACGATAAAGGGATGCTGTATTTGCTCCTTGGATAAGGTGAGATTGGCGATCCAGCCGAGTATTGGCGAAACGAGGAGCCCCGTGATGGAGAGAACGATACAGACGATCCAGAAGTCGGGCTTATGGATAACTGATTTGTCTCTAATCGTAAGCATGCAGTTTTGAAGGTATCAAAAGGAGGGATGGATTTGGCAAACCAAATGGGCATTCGAAGAGACGGCTCATT
>JBCCZW010000578.1:0-3203 GCA_039186805.1 Verrucomicrobiota bacterium | reverse complement strand
CTGAGAGTCTATTGCTTTCCGCAACCTTGGAGCAGGAGATTAACGAGACCTTCAGCTTTACGGCCAGTATTCGGCATCAGGATTCGGAATCCGTATATCAGTACCACCAACCGATCGGCTATTCGGTAGCCGCTCCTTACTTCTTTTTCTTGCCCGTCGACTTCTCCAATCCATTTGGACCTACGTTGGGCGACTTGGGCTTCCCGCTGCTTCAGCAGCCGGGAGATGTTTACCAACTGGGCTACAAGGCGGACAAGACACTCGATATTTTGGGGGTCAACGCGATCCTTAAGGCCGAGGGTAAATTTGCTGGGCTGGATCACACCGCCCAGCTAGGCATTGACTATTTCGATGTGGACTCTGAAGACGACCGGCCCAGCGATCCGGTTTTGGAGTCCTTGTTTGGACGCGTCTCCGGCTATTTCTTCACCTTTACCAGCACTAACTTGTTGAATCCCGTTGCTAACGCTTCGCCTACGGTGCCCTCAACGACCGAGTTTCGCGATGCATCTGCTGAGCAAATCGGCTTCTTTTTTAGCGACGTGATTCGCCACGATAACTTAATCGCCTCCTTCAATCTTCGCTACGATCAATTCGACGAGGAGTTTATGCCGATGCATCCCACTCTTGGAGACTCTCTCGCTTCTGAAGATGAACATGACGACTTCACATTCGACGCAGGTTTTTTGTATGAGTTCGAGAATGGAGTCAGTCCCTATTACAGTTATGCAGAATCTTTTACTCCGAATGGGCAGGATCAAAGTGGAAACCCGATCGATCCCAACGAAGGCAGCCAGCACGAGATCGGCATAAAGTTTGTATCCGAAAATGGAAATACGATGCTCAATGCGGCTCTTTTTTCTATCGATGAAGAAAACCGCGTTCTCGAAAACTCGGTCCCGGCGACAACCATCGATGCTGAATACGAAGGTTTCGAGCTTTCGGCGCGTCATAGAATTAATGACTTCATGCTTTCGGCGTCGTATTCAATTGTGGATACAGAGCAAAAAGGCGAATTCGCTACAGTCGAATATGTGCCCTACGTTCCCGATCAGCTGGCCAATCTTTGGCTGAACTATGTGCCGTCCTCCGGATCGCTGGAAGGTTTCAATGCTGGTTTCGGCAGCCGCTATATTGGAAGCGCCTACAGCGAATCGAACGCTTCGGAAACCGCTTCCTACACGCTCTTCGATTTCATGCTCAGCTACGGAGTTGGAGTTTTCGATCTTCAGCTGAATGTCAATAATTTGACGGACAAGGACTACACTGTAGCGATTAGCGATGGCGGCATCTTGGGCGGCTCAAGCTACGACGGGCCGGGGCGTTTTACAAGCGTGTCTGCGGCATTCAGATTTTAACTACGGTACCCTTGCGGCGCAGAGCTTAGAACCTATCTCCGAACCTCGAAAAACATACGAGGTTTTGGGATAGGTTCTAGCCAAGTCGATCTGAGACGAAGTCAAAGGATGTCGAAACTTCGCTAATCCGAAGGCGCTTCTCTTAAGTCGAGAGGCCTTTGTCACTCCTAAATTTGGCAATCTTCAAGCTAGATCGCTTTTTCTGATGGTTATCTAGTTTCCCTTTCCGGAGCTGGTCTGGGAAAGAAAAAGAGTTTCCGGTCTGACCCCAGCCATTTAGATTGATTGTATCAAGGCGTTTATCAGGATCTAGCCGCTGTCTATGAATTTTAGGCAATCTACTTAAACGCAATGTCTGAACAATCACACAACGAGGCTCCGGAACCGGTTCGGCTGACTTCGCTCTCCTCCTGCGCGGGTTGAGCGTCTAAGTTAAGCCAAACGGCTCTCGCGCAGGTTCTGCGCGGGCTTCCCCAATACCATGACTCTAGATTGATCGTCGGAAATGCCACGTCCGACGACGCGGGCGTCTTTGCGCTCGATGAAGAGCGGGCTTTGGTGCAGACGGTGGATTTCTTCACGCCGATTGTGGACGACCCTTTCATTTATGGGCAGATTGCGGCGACGAATTCGTTGTCGGATGTCTACGCCATGGGCGGAAGGCCTTTGACTGCCTTAGCGATCGCAGGTATGCCGGACGAAGTTCTGGAGCCGGAGGTGATTCGCGAGATTCTTCGCGGGGGAGCGGAGAAAGCGAAAGAAGCGAATTGCAGCTTGCTCGGCGGTCACACGATTAAGAACCCAGAACCCATCTACGGCCTGGCCTGCACGGGTTTGGTTAATCCTAAGGGTTTGATGAGCAATGCGGGAGCAAAGCCGGGGGATTACCTTGTGCTTACGAAGCCTTTGGGTACTGGAATTCTCACTACGGCGATCAAGCGAGGATTGGCCTCTGGAACGATTGTCGACCGGGCGGTCGAACTGATGACGACGCTGAACCTTGTCGGCCCGGAACTCGCGGAGAAAGGGTGGTGTAGAGGAGCGACTGATGTTACCGGCTTTGGGCTTCTTGGGCATTTGAAATCTCTCTGCGTCGCGAGCGGAGTGGATGCGCTGCTGCAAGCTGAAAAGGCGCCCGTATTGGATCCGGAGATTTTTCGATTGATCGAAGAGGAAGACTGCGTACCGGGCGGAAGCAGGGAAAATCTTAGAGCGAGCGAACCCTTTGTAGACTGGGCGGAGGGAGTCACTCCCGCCCAACGATTTTTACTCGCGGATGCGCAAACGAGCGGGGGGCTGCTTTGCTGTATTCCCGAAGAATACTTGGAAGCGACTCAAGATTACTTGGCAGTATCCAAAACTTTGAGTCAGTCCGTCATTGGTAGAATTGAGGCGAGGGCAGATCCGGCAGAGACTCGCCTATCTGTCTATTGATTTTGTAGATTGATCCGGGTTCTGCGCCGCCTTGTGGCAAAGCAGAGGAATCCATCTAATGCAGCTTCCTTTTTGGTCTTACAAGCAACAGCGTGGGAGGCGCTCGCCTAATCTGTTCTTTGGGAGAAGGTTGTGTTTGTTTCCACTTGCAGTTTCCCTAGGAGAGGTTCTGCCTTTTGGTCTTGGAATGGAATTTTTCGTAACCTGGGTCACCCTTTCAGTGAATTAATGCTATGACTCTCCTAGCGCTACGCTGCCTATCCGTGAAAAAACCATTTATCGCCCTCCTGCTCTTCGTTGCTTTATCGGCATTGAGCGTTCGATCGAACGCTGAAACTCTCTCCTTGCGATCCGCTATCGATCGAGCTTTGGCCAGCAATCTAGGACTGCGTATCCAAGTTTTGGATCCTG
>JBCCZW010000577.1:0-3203 GCA_039186805.1 Verrucomicrobiota bacterium | reverse complement strand
TTTACAGTCTGCCCTCGTTGGCCACTTGAGTATCCTACCAAAGAGAAGCCCGTGAGAATTATCGTTTTGTTTCGAAGGGCAAGTAGAAATTTAACAAAAATCGAACCGCTCAAATTGGCTCTCGACACCTCCTTGTCGCGCGAGAATCTTCTCGCCGTTTCGCGCTTATGGACGCCTCGATATTCGACTATGATCTCCCCGCCGAACGCATCGCCCAAGAGCCTGCGAAGGTACGTGACGCGTCTAAGCTCTTGGTCGTCAATCGCCAGCAAGGTTCGCTCGAGCATCGCTCCTTCCGCGATCTTCCGGATTATCTGGGAGAGAAGGATCTCCTGTTTCGCAATACGGCAAAGGTTCTTCCAGCGCGCATCTATGCCGCTCGACCGACGGGAGGCCAAGTCGAGTGCCTTCTGCTCCGACCCGCGAACGCCGCGTCGAACCGATGGTGGTGTCTGCTTCGCCCAGGGCGCAAACTTCCACCGGGCTCAAAATTCGGTCTTGAAGAGCAATTTGAGGCCAAGGTGATGAACAAAAACGACGAGGCTCACGAGTACCTGGTTCACTTTAAGTTGTTCAAACACGCTTCAGTCGCCGCGCTCGCCGCAGACCAGGGCAAGATGCCTCTTCCTCCCTATATTCGCCGGGATAAGCACGACGACCGCGACTCAGACGACAAGTCGCGCTACCAGACGGTCTTCGCCAGCGACAATAAAATGGTCGCCGCCGCCGCTCCCACCGCCGGTCTCCACTTTACGCCCGAGCTCAATCAGAAGCTCAAATCCCAAGGCGTCGAAACCTTCGATCTCACGCTTCATGTCGGAATGGGCACTTTCAAGCCTCTCGAAGAAGGAGAAATCGCCGGGCACGAAATCCATCGCGAGCTTTATGAAATCCCAGTCGAGGCTCAGGCCGCCCTCCGCTCCGCTCCCACGGATGGTAGACGACGCGTTTGCGTAGGCACGACAAGTACGCGTTCGATAGAAGACTATCTGACCCATGCGAAGGCCGCGACCAATGATACCTGGCTTCGCGAAGCGGACATCTTCATCTACCCGCCCTACCGGTTCCTTGGGGTCGATGCTCTCATCACAAATTTCCACATGCCGAAGTCTACGCTTCTCTGCTTGGTTTCGTCTTTTCTATCACAAGGCGATACCGACGGAATTGATTGGCTGAAAGAGATTTACGCCGAGGCTATCGCTCGCGAGTACCGCTTTCTAAGCTACGGAGATGCTATGCTGATTTTATAGGCCCCGGTGCTTGGTTGCCCGCTCTTGCTCGGCGAATCCAGGACGCAAACACTCGACTTTATTGAACGAATTCCTAGCTTTTTGTGACTCTCCTTTTTTAAGTCGGGGCGATGACCCGACAAATGAGATGACGGCTCAAGCCCGGTTCTGCAGTAACTATGTCTGAAGAGAATAACTTAAAAGAGATCATCGACGACGCTACCTTCGATTTCACTATGGGCGACGCAAACGTCGCGATTGAAAAGCTCGAAAGGGCCCTCGCGGACTCGCCCGAATCACACGAAGCCTGGCACGCGCTTTGCGAGATCCACTACTCGGAAAAGGCCTTCGATAAAGCGCTCGAAACCGCAGAAAAGGCCCATGCCCTGAAGCCAGACGATTTGTTTATCAACACGAGTCTATCTCGGATTTGGGTCGAACTGGGCGACAAGGAGAAGGCGGAACATTTTGGAGCTCAGGCGAAAATAGCCTCTTGGAAGGATCAAATCAAGAATCCGGAGGAGTACAGCGAAGACGGAAATATCGCCACCTGACCTAAGCCGATTTTAAGCGTTTCCTATTATAATAGCGTTTTTCACCCGAAAACTTCACAAAAACCCACCTAGGATTTGCCCTCGACATCTCATTGATCAGCAGCAAACTCCGCCCCTTTTCCGAGACTCACGGCCATGGATAACAAATACACACTCGACTTCGAAAAGCCGCTACGCGGCCTAATCGACCACCTCGACAAACTCCATCAGCTCTCGGCTGAGAACGCTGTAGACGTCTCCAAGGAGATTGAAGCCATAGAAGCCAAGATCGAGGAAACCAAGAAATCAATCTATTCGAATCTCTCCTGTTTCCAGCGCGTTAAGTTGGCCCGGCATCCGCAGCGCCCTTACTCCCTCGACTACATCAAGACGATCTTCGAAGGCTTCCAAGAGCTTCACGGAGATCGTTCTTTCCGCGACGACCACTCAACGGTCGGCGGCACCGCTTTTCTCGATGGCAAAGCCGTTATGGTTATCGGCCAGCAAAAGGGCCGCAATACCAAGGAAAACCTCCTCCGCAATTTCGGAATGCCTAATCCGGAGGCCTATCGTAAAGCCCTCCGTCTAATGAAACTTGCGGAGAAGTTCGGACTCCCCGTCATCACTTTCGTAGACACTCCTGGCGCCTACCCCGGTATCGGCTCGGAGGAACGCCACGTAGCAGAGGCGATCGCGGTCAACCTCCGCGAAATGAGCCAGCTCGAAGTCCCGATCATATCAATTGTCATCGGCGAAGGAGGATCCGGCGGCGCTCTGGGTATCGCGATTGCGGATACGGTACTCATAATGGAAAACGCTTATTATTCAGTGATCGCTCCCGAAAGCTGCTCGGCTATTCTCTGGAAAGACCGCTCGCAAACGGAAAAGGCAGCGAACGCGCTTAAGTTGGGAGACCAAGAGATGCTCAAGAAATTTGGAATCGTCGAAGACGTCGTTCCCGAGCCGATGGGTGGAGCTCACACGAATGCCGAAGAAGCTGCCGCCAACGTGAAAGCTAAGATCCTCGAGCATCTCAAGCCGCTCCTTAAAAAGTCATCCAAAGAATTGGAAGCGGGCCGCTTCGATCGCTTCCGCCGTATTGGCGAGTTCACCGAAGACGACAATCAGGGCAAGGTGATCGACATCGCCGATGTGGCCTCTTGATTTTAACTTTTCCTTCGCAAAACCAATCTTGCTTACCAGCACCGCACAATCCTTTATATCGCCGATTTTTCTGAAATGAGCGCTCAAACTGAAACCAATACGCCCGCCGCATCCACTTCCGCCCCAACGGGCGAGCTTGCGGGATCCGATATCGTCATCGAATCTCTCATTCGCGAGGGCGTCACCGACATCTTCGCCTATCCAGGGGGCGCTTCCATGGAGATGCACCAATCCCTCGCCCACCGCAAGGACCGCATCCGCACCATTCTTCCCCGCC
>JBCCZW010000576.1:0-3204 GCA_039186805.1 Verrucomicrobiota bacterium | reverse complement strand
CCGGTTCTCGATCGAGGAGATCGCAGTTAGGCTCGGCGGTGGGCTTATAATTTTGGCTGAGATAGAACCTGACCGATGAATGACTGGGTGTGGCTGAGACGTACATTTTCTCGTTCCCGTGGTTTGCCGCCGATTGCTCGGCGTCGATGCAGAGAGATTTGGCAATGCCGCTCAGTCTGTATTCCAGGCTCACATACAGCGCCATTAACTGCGAGGTAAGGTGTTCGAGATCGTGTCTAACGATCGTGAATCCTGCTAGCTTGTCGCCGTGCATGGCGCCGAAGAACTCGGCTCCCCAGTTGATCGACTCTTTCCAGTAGTTGAAGTGGTGATCCCAAAAATTGTGATCGTCGGGAAAGGTGACTTCGCGGGTGAATTTCTCGAGCTCCGTCCCGTTTTGCCGGTACATGGCGACCACTTCTTCGGATCTATCGATTGTATAAATCTTTGGGAGGTCTTCGACGGGAAGCTGCGTTATTTCGATTGGAATAATCATGGAGAACGAAACTCGGTGGCAGAACGGAATTCGTGGAAGGGGGGACTTGCAAGTCATTAAACCAGATCGTAACAAGATGCGATGGAAAGGATTCCTGTTGAGGACGATTTTAACGACATTTTGGGGAAAGCCCAAAAGGGCTTGAAGTTGGCGACGGAGGAGCTGGCTGAAAAACTGGGAATGCCGGAAAGGAGCATACGAGATGCTCGGAGAGGCGTGTTTGAAGAATCGGTTGTGGCGTCCTTGGCTGCTGGACTGGAATTGAAGGCCGAACCCCTCTTGAAGATCGCGAAGGGTGAGTGGTACCCGGAGCAGCCCCAAGCGATCGATGGTTTTGCAATGGTGACTACTCCCTTTTACGACATGACGGTGAATGCGTTTCTCGCGTGGGATCCGGGGACGCAGAGGGCTATTGCATTCGATACGGGAACGGACGCTGAAGCGATGGTGGCGGCGGTAGAAAGTCGTGGTTTAAATCTGGATACGATTTTCATTACTCATACCCATGGAGATCATATTGCGTGCTTAGAGGAATTGGCGCATCGCTTTCACTGTAAGGTAGCGTGTCCCGCTGGAGAGCCGAAATGTCCGTCGAACGCGGAGGGGATCGGCTTCGCGTACAAAGGAAGATTTGACGGAATCGAGATCGAGGCGATGGAGACCACTGGCCACACGGAAGCTGGGACGAGTTACCAAGTGAAGGGTTTGTCGGTGCCGATTGCGGTTGCGGGAGACGCTTTGTTTGCGGGGTCGATGGGAGGAGCGAATGTCTCCTATGGGGATTCTTTAGCGGGTTTGAAGCGTTTGCTGAGCTTAAGGGATGAAACCGTTTTGGCTCCGGGTCACGGTCCTTTAACAACGGTGGGTCAAGAGAAACGGATGAATTGCTTTTTCAGCGGTTCGTCCGGCCTCTGAGTGAGTAGGTTCGCCTATGGCGGCTTCCGCATTTCGATGTCGCTCTCTAGGGGGAATAGGTAGGATCGGGTCTTGAAAATTGCGGCTGTTTTGTAATGGTAAATGGGCTTGGTACTCTCGTAATAGCGTGAAGATTATGACTTGGAGAATGTTCAGATATTTTGCGACGGCGGCAATGTCGGTTGCGTTTATCGGTTGGGGGATGAGCTCTGACCATGAATCTCGACCTGCTGATTGGAGGATGAATGTCGGTTTAACGGCTGGGGATCACAAGAAGGGCGTAGAGGAGTTTTCCGAGGATGGATTGAGGATGGTGGATTACGAAGTCTATCGAATGAATCGAGTGAATGTGCATTCGAGCGTTTGGGTTGAGAAAGAAAGCGGCGCGGAGTGGAAGTTTGAAAAGGAACTGCCGTATCGAGAGTTTGAAGACAAACGGGAGGAGTATGCCAATAAGGGTTTTCAGTTGGTTGAGGTGGAAATGGGCAGGATTGGAGCGGGGCTGCTTTTTTCCGGCGTTTGGCTCAAGAAAGAAAAGGGAGAGACAACGATATTTTTCATGGGGATGGACGAGTTGATGTTTTCCAATCGATATGGCGAGATGGCCGATCGCGAATATCGGCTCGTGGACTTCGAAACTTACGAAGCCAATGGCAAGCTTCGCTATGCGGGTATTTGGATACGAAACAATGGTATGAATCCAAGGTTTTACCGCGGGTTGAGCAAAAAAGACTTTTTGACGGTCGCAGCTAAATTGGAAGGCGAGGGATACCGAATCATCGATGTGGAGTCCTATGAAACGGAGGATGGGCAGCGGTTCGCGGCGCAGTGGGTGAAGCGGCTTGAAAATCAGGAGTCTCGTTTCGCGTTCGATCTTCTGCCTGACGATTATTACCAGAAGAATACAGCGTATACGGAAGCTGGATACCGGCTTATCGACTTCGAGGTTTTCGCCCTTGGCAATCAGGCGCGCTATTCCGGAAGCTGGGTAAGGGATCAACTCAATGACGAAGAGAAGCAGGAAAAGAAGAAGGAGTCTTTCTTGGAGGTTTTGAGAAAAGGCGACCAATAGAACCAGCTTGGACAATCTGTGAGCGAATTTCGGATCCTAGACGGCATTGCCCCTTCTAGGATTTTCTTTTGGCTCTTTCCAATGGAAGACGAAGTGAAGCTGGATGAAGGCGTCTGGAATGCCTGGATGACTTTGGTCTGGGGCCTCTTTATTCTGTTCGTCTACATGGGAGCCCAGACACTTGTGGTGGTTTTGGCGGCTTACTTGGAAGTTGAACGGACCGGCGATTCAAATATGATGCGCCAGATAACACTGGTTGCTGAGAGTGGCTATTATATATCCTTGGTGATCTTGTTAGCGGGGAGTGTTGGCTTGCTGAGTATCGCGGGCTGCGTGATTTCCAGGAGAGGACTGCCGCTCGGTGAATATTTAGCCCTGCGAAACATCGGCTTTAAAGCTTGGCTTTTCAGTATGGCCGCTTTTTTAGCGACCTGGGCGGGACTAGGGCTAGCCGGCAAGTGGCTCGGCGAAACGGGCGTGAATGACTTTATGGTGAAAACCTACCAATCTGCGGAGCCGATGTGGTTGCTCGTTCTAGCAGTTGGTATTTGCGCTCCTTTCTTTGAGGAAGCGTTTTTCAGGGGCTTTATTTTCGCCGGATTGGTGCGGTCCAAAATCGGAGTTTGGGGAACGATCTTCGGTACTTCTTTCGTTTGGGCGTTGATCCACTCTCAGTACGAAGCCTTGGATGTTGGAATCGTGTTCGTTCTCGGGGTTCTTT
>JBCCZW010000575.1:0-3213 GCA_039186805.1 Verrucomicrobiota bacterium | reverse complement strand
GGAACCCAAGCCCAATTCGCTCTCCACAGAAATTTCGCCGCTCATCCGATCAATGATATGCTTGCAAATCGCCAAACCCAAACCCGTTCCTCCAAACCTCCTCACATTTGAGACATCCGCCTGGGAAAACGGATCGAAAATCATTTCAAGTTTTTCCTTCTCAATTCCAATCCCCGTATCCCTTACCTTAAACTTCAAAAACGAACGCTCGCTCTTTCGATTACACTCGCTCAAAGAAACCGCGATGTAACCCTTGGAAGTGAACTTCAAGGCGTTCCCAATCAGATTAACCAAAACCTGCCTCATTCGCGTTGGATCTGAAAGTCGCCAGTTTCTAACCCCGTCATCGATTTTCAAATACAGCTCGATATCGCGACTCGTCGCCTGCGGCCCAAGCAGCGTCACGACGCTCTCGACGCACTCGATTATATCGAAGGAAATCATCTCCAATTCAAGACGCCCTTCCTCGAACTTAGTGTAATCCAAAATGTCATCGATGATGTTCAAGAGCGCATCGCTAGAAGCCTTGATGGAATCCAGAAAGTCCAGCTGCTCTTTCGACAACTCCGTATTCCCCATCAAAGCGCACATACCCATCACGCCATTCATCGGCGTCCGTATCTCATGGCTCATCATCGCCAAAAAGCGACTCTTCGCTTCGGCCGCATCCGACGCTCTACGGGCCAGCTCCTTCAACTCGTCATTTCGCAACTCCAAAACGAAATTGTGCTGTTCCAATTCCTTCGACTTCTTCGCCAAGTCCCGAGTACGCTCCTCCACCTGCTTACGCAGTTGCTCATTCCGCCGATGAAACTTACGACACCAGTATCTAGCGATCAAATACAGAAAACCGCCTACCAACAAAAAATAGCAGCCATAAGCTATCTTAGTTCGATACCAAGGAGATGTCACCACGACGGCCATGCTCCGCGGCTCGCTTCTTCGCCCCAATGCATCTCTAACCTCTACCCAAAGAGTGTATTCTCCATAAGGAATGTTCGTATATGTCTTCGAAGACTCATCGCTAAACCAAGGAAAATGCTCTTCAACTCCCTCGAGAAAAATCCGGTACTCAAGTCGAGTTGTATCCCAATATGAATTACTCGCCACTTCGACACGCACTGATCGGCTATCATCCCCTAAATCTAATACAAAGCCCTCATCTTCAGTATCACCACCGTAGATAGTCTTCCCGCCCTTCAACCCCTCGACTGCGCGGACGCTCGCCACCAACTTATCCTCAAACTCAAATTCCAGACTCGCATCGAACCTCACCAAGCCATCGTAAACAGACACCCAAACGATCCCCTCGTCCTCTATATACAAACCAGAGGCCCTTACATCATTCATCGTGCTCAGCGAACGCATACCAAGCGCGTACCACCCCACCGGCCGCGGTATCAGCTCCCCCAATCCAATGCTTCGCGAAACCCAATCCACTCCTTCAGGGTCCCTCACGAACTCGATAAATCCTCGCAGCTCTTCTTCCGGAAAATATTCGAAATTCTCACTCGGCTCAAAACGATTCGTTTCCCTATCCAGCTCAAGCAATCGGCCGTCTGCATTCGTCAGAAGCACCGCATCCTTCACTCGCAACGGACTCACCCAGCCACTGAGCATTCCATCCTCTTGATCAAAAGTCTCCACCTTGGAAGCAGTCCCCTCAAAGGTCATTCGCCTCGTTATCCCCTCCCCAGACTTGAACCAAACATCCCCACGAGCGTCCTCCACCAAGCCATGTACGGGCTTGCCATCCATCTGCTCGATCATTCCCCGAAAAGTCCACTTGCCCTCCACCAGCTCCAGCCAACCGCATCCAGGGTACCCCGCCACCAAGATAATCGAAGGATTCGACTTCAAGCGAAGCAAGTAGCTCGCATCCCATCCATCCCGAATAACTTCACTCTTGTATCCATCAACTATATACAAGCTAAAAGATCCGCCGACGATAACCCCTTCTTCCGTGGACACCAAGCTCTTGCATTCGGCTACTCCTGGAATCCGCCGAAACACGCGACCCTCCTCATCCTCCTCGCTCAACGACGCGTAAGCCCCCGACGCAGTAGCCAAATAGAGGATACCCTCTCTCTGCTCCACAAAGTAAATCGAGCCCTCGATTCCATGCATCTCGCCATACAAGGTCATTGGCGAAGGAGCCTGCAAGCGAACGATCCCCTTCTCCTGCACAAGCCAAACGCCCCTCTGCCTATCCTCCATGATATCCTTTACCATCGCATCGCTCAATCCGTCCCGTCTCTCATAGTGCCGATGCAAGGATCCATCCGAATCAAACACCCATAAACCGCTCAAATTCGTTCCCACCGCGAGTCTGCCGCCACTCAAAACCTCGACCGCATTCACATTCCGCCACTGCTCCATAAATGAGCTATCCTCCGAAAACACCTCCAGGGAGTTTCCATCAAAACGATAGATACCCATAAAGGAAGTCGCCAAATAAACCTCGCCGCGCTCGCCCTTCGCGACTCCTTTTACCCGCCCATTTGTCCCGCTCAAGAAGCCAAATCCGTCTATCGTCAACCAAGCCCCTTCCCTAAGAACCTTGACCGCTTCATTCCGAAAAGTCGCATAAACCTCGCCCCCCACAGAAAATACGATCGAATCGCCCGCCAAGCCAGACACCACCTCCATCTCCTGAGATTCGCAGTCCCAGATGTACAAATTCCCATCCGTCTGCACGTATACGCAACGCTCGTCGGAAAAGATCCGGTCATACATCTGATCATCCCTCGCCGCATCCGGCACCTTCTCCTTAAGCGAGACAAAACGGTAATCCCCACTTTCATCCGCCTCCAAAAATCCGAAATCTCTAAACGACCCCAAAAACACCCTTCCCCTCGGCCCCAAGGTCAAGCACAAGACATCCGCTATTCCCTCCCTATCCACCTTCTTCCAACGCGCTCCATCGTACTCGATTAAACCTTTGGAATTCGCCACATAGATAACGCCTCGCTCATCCTGCAGAATCTGCCGATTGTCCGCATCCGCATCGAAGTCCCTCGCCGTGTGCAGCTGCGACATTGGTACCCCCTTCGGAATATCCACCCTCGCGCAGACGCTGCACGAAAAAACCGCCGAAAACGCCAAAGCGCAATACCTACAACCTCTCCAGAACAAGATCACAAGAGTCCGAACTAAGCTAAAACGAGTTAACCCCCGCTACCGAGCTAAAACTCGGCAGCGAGCAAATCTACT
>JBCCZW010000574.1:0-3219 GCA_039186805.1 Verrucomicrobiota bacterium | reverse complement strand
GGTATGGATGACACCTGCAGCTTGAGGGGCGAGCATGCCTTGGACAATGGTCCAGGCGCGAACCTCTTTTTCGCCAGCCGTAAAGTAAGTCGCTAGGCCGAGTAGACTGTAGGTGCTGCGAATGAGGAGAGAAATACCTGAGTCGTCTACCCCTAGGTCGGCGAGAAATTCCTTGGATTCTTCAGGCGAGAGATCGATGAGTTCGGATTCGATTTGAGCGCTGATGACGACGCAGTCGGCTGCGGAAGCTTCTTTGGCATATGCGCGGACTTTAGCGACGAGTTCATTGCTGTCAGCGTCGGCGAGATCATCCTCCATTACGTTCGCGGCGTAGATGACGGGCTTGGAGGAGAGAAGGTGGAGGCTCTTTACGATCGCTTTTTCGTCATCCGAGGTCTCAAGCGTCTTGGCGGGCTTGCCTTCGTTGAATTGGGGGATGAGGCGATCGATGACTTCGACGGCTGCTGCGGCTTCCTTGTCTTGGGCGCGGACTTTCTTAACCAGCTTTTCCTTTTGGCGTTCGACGGATTCGAGGTCGGCGAGGATGAGCTCTGTATTGATAATCTCGATATCGCGGATCGGATCGACGGATCCCATGTTGTGGATGATATCGTCGTTTTCGAAGCAGCGGACGACTTGCACGATGGCGTCGGTTTCGCGGATGTTGGCGAGGAACTTGTTGCCCAGGCCTTCGCCCTTTGAGGCCCCTTCGACGAGACCCGCGATGTCGCAAAATTCGATAGCGGCTGGGATCACAACGTTGGTTTTCGCTATGTCCTTAAGGATTGCGAGCCGGTCATCGGGTACGCTGACAACGCCTATGTTGGGATCGATCGTGCAGAATGGATAGTTCGCCGATTCGGCTTTACGGGTGCGGGTGAGCGCGTTGAAGAGGGTTGATTTACCTACGTTGGGTAGTCCGACGATGCCAGCTCTGAGCATAAGTGTGGGAAAGTTTGAATTTTCAGGGAAGGCGATTGGCTGCCAACCCTCTGAAGAAGAGGGATAGATTCGTTATTGGATGTTGCTTGACAAGATCCAAATTTGATTAATCTTCCTCTCCTTTTCCAATTTCCAGGAGTTAAAAATGGCACTTAAAATTAAACTTCAGCGCGGCGGCGCAACTCACAATCCAGTATATCGGCTCGTGGTAGCCGAGGCTCGCGGACGCCGTGACGGTCGTTTCGTAGAGAAGCTCGGTACCTATGCTCCAAAGCAAAAGACGGACAAGCAGCTCGACGTTAGGCTCGATCGCGTTGATTATTGGTTGTCTGTGGGCGCGCTTCCGACCGATACGTCCAACTCGCTCATCAAGAAGGCTCGCAAGGCAGCTCCCGCAGAAGCGGAAGCCTAGGCGGCCGACTTGACGCTGAACGAGGCAAGGCCTCCAGCGATGTTGCGACAAATACGTTCGAACCCGGCTCGATAAGACGCCGGGTTTTTTATTTTTAATGTAGCCGCGATCGCTGATCGCGGGATGGAAATAGGATACGCGATCAGCGATCGCGTCTACATTTTCTCAAAGCGCTACTATCTTTAATGAAGATCGACGTTCTCACCCTTTTTCCTGCGATGCTCGATGGATTTTTATCTGAGAGCATGATGGGGCGCGCCGTGAAAAAGGGGCTGGTGGAAGTGAATACGCATGACCTTCGCAAGTGGGCGAAGGGGAGACATAAGCAGGTGGATGATCGCCCGTTTGGCGGGGGCGCTGGGATGGTATTGATGCCGGAGCCGATTTTCGATGCGATGGATGCCTTGGCCGAGCCGCAGACGCATCGGGTGTATTTAGCGCCGGATGGGGATCCGCTAACGCCGGAGATTGCGCAGGATCTGTGCAAGAAAGAGCACTTGCTTTTTTTGAGCGGGCACTACGAGGGAATCGACGAACGGGCCCGCGAAAATCTCATCGACCAAGAGATCAGCATAGGGGATTACGTGCTGACTAATGGGACCTTGGCGGCGGCGGTTGTGATCGACTGTTTATGCCGTTTTATACCGGGATTTTTAGGGGAAGAAAAATCATTGACTAGCGAAAGCTTCCAAGGCAACTTGCTCGACTTTCCTCAATTCACGCGCCCTGCGGTGTTTCGAGAGATGGCGATTCCAGAGGTACTTTTATCCGGAAATCACGCCGCAATCGAAGAGTGGAGACAGCAGCAAAGAGAGGATAGGACGCGAGAGCGAAGACCAGATTTACTAGAGGATTAATACAATGAACCAAATCGTAAGCGAACTTACCGCAGACCAAGTAAAGACCGACGTAACCTCCTTCAAGGTAGGTGACGGCGTTAAGGTCCACACCAAGGTACGTGAAGGCAACAAGGAGCGTATCCAGGTTTTTGCTGGCGTCGTGATTGCTCGTAAGGGTTCAGGCATCCAAGAGACCTTTACAGTGCGTCGTATCTCTTACGGTGAAGGCGTAGAAAAGGTATTCCCAGTTCACAGCCCTCTCGTCGAAAAGATTGAGGTCGAAAAGGAGTCCAAAGTGATGCGCGCTCGTATGTACTACCTCCGTGGCTTGGTTGGTAAGAAGGCCATGCAGGTTAAAGAGAAGCGTCTCGTTAAGGGGCACTAGTCCCGACCTAAATTCTTTTCTATTCGAATTTGTAAACCGCTTCCCAAATGGGAGGCGGTTTTTTCGTCAGCCGGCGACTTGGACTTAGCCTCGAGCGGGAGTCCGGTGAAATCGGTTGAGGGTCATCGGACTCACGTCCGCTGCTACTTTTTTGTATTTTGTTGCCAGGCCCATTTTTTCCTCTCCTCTAGCACGATCGTCCCACGCTTTTTACGTTTTGCGGTTGTTGGCGTGACATTCTCAATACGGGACAGCTCCTGGTAGCGTTTTACTCTTGAGTCCCAGGGAGGGAGGCTTTGGCTTGACCGTCTTTTCCATTGGGTGGAACCGAGTAAAATTTCCTCACTAATCCGATATGAATAACGAAATTCTACAAACTGCAGCCAACGAAGCTCGCGGCCTCGCTATCGACGCCGTACATGCGTGCCATTCCGGTCACGTAGGATTGCCGCTCGGCTCCGCTGAGATCGGAGCGGTCCTGTTCGGCGGCGCTCTTCAAATCAATCCAGACGAACCTCGTTGGGTGAATCGAGATCGCTTTGTTCTTTCCGGTGGCCACGGCAGCATGTTCATCTACAGCTGGCTCCACCTTTCTGGCTTCGATCTCGCTCTGGAAGAGCTCAAGAATTTCCGCGTTCTCG
>JBCCZW010000573.1:0-3241 GCA_039186805.1 Verrucomicrobiota bacterium | reverse complement strand
ATGGTAGAGGAAAGCGGAAAGAACCCATAGGCGCTTGGTTGGGGTTTTCTTACAGTTCGGGTTCTCGAGAAGTTGCGGTGGCATGACTACCTGGATTTTTATTTCTTTTCTCAGCTTTACTGTCTTTCTAACGTGATTGATTACTAGGCTCGATTTCGACTTACAGCGATCGAAATACAGGCAATGTGGGCGTGTATGCGACAAGCCTAATGGAGAATTGGGTCGATTATTCGAAGCCGCAAGAGAATGGAAATAAAGTGGACCTTCGGTGGATTAGTCTCACCAATGCCCAGGGAGAGGGGTTGCGATTCTACGCTGAAAACAGGCTGAGTTGCAATGTGTTGCCTTGGGACAAAGAAACGATTTCGAAGGCCCACTATTCTTGGCAACTACCCACGCCCGAGGCGGTGCACCTTAACGTTGATTTCGCTCAAATGGGCGTCGGAGGCGACAACAGTTGGGGTCTGATCGCTCATGCTCCCTACCGCTTGGATTCGAACAAGTACAGCTATCGCTATCTGGTCGCGCCGATGGATGGGAAGTTCCTATCGGGTGTGCCTTGATGCCATTATTTGTTGAGAATAGCGCATCGCATGGTTGTTAATTGCTCTAGACGCGCCCGATAAGCAGCGTTTTGGTACCTTGTTCAGACCTGTTATGACTAGACCTATCTGTTTTGTAGTCCTTTCTGTGTTTATCGCGTTTTGTTCGAATGCGTCGATTTCGCGTCATGAAGTTGGTAGCGGCGAAGTCAGCGTTTCGAAATTCGAAGTATTGGATCTCGTGCTCCGATCTGCCGAGGCTTTGCAGGACCCATTCGAATTAGATCTTGGGGCGGACTTCGTATCGCCTAGCGGCGAGAAGCTGAGCTTGAATGGCTTTTACAACGACGACAATGAATGGATTGTTCGGTTTTCTGCCAACGAGGAAGGGAGCTGGAGTTTTGAGACCTATTCCGCTCACGCTGCCTTTGCGGGATTGGGTGGCAGTATCGACGTTGGACCCGCTGCTGCAGGCAGGCATGGGGCGATCGTGATTTCGGAAAACGATTCTCGGAAGTTCGCCTACGAGGACGGGACGAGCTACTTCATGAACGGCTTCGAGTGCGATTGGCTGTTTGCGCTCGATGGGGAGAATCCCGAAGGGGCGCCCAAAACCGAACACTTGTTATCTCTCCTAGAAGACTATGGATTTAATCAGGTGGTAACCACCGTCTATTCGCATAGCGTCCGTTGGGAGATCGATCCGAAGCTCAAGATGTATCCGGAGCATGACTACGGAAATCGAGAAACTATGTTCCCTTTTGGAGGAAGCAATTCCGATCCGGACTTCTCGACTTTGAATGTCGATTTCTTCAAGCGCTTTGATCGAGTTGTCGCTTTAATGGATGAAAAGGGGATTGTCGCCCATTTGATGATTTACGTATTCAACAAGAACGTGAATTGGGCGGAGGCGAGTTCGGATGCGGATAATCGCTATTTCGATTACGTGCTGAATCGCTACGGAGCCTTCTCGAATGTAGTATGGGATATCGCGAAGGAGATTTTTCGGCGTTCGGAGAGCTATGCCTTGGATCGACTTGAGCGATTCGAAACCCTAAACCCATTTGACCGTCTGGTAACAGTACACGATAAGCATTTCGCGGAGAAGTATCCTGAGAAGCTGGATTTCTTCGCCCGTCAAGATTGGCGGGGCGACTTATATTCCGAGATGCTCAGTTTGTATCGCAGATTCGAGAAACCGGTAGTCAACGTGGAGCACGGGGGATATGAAGAGTCCACTACGAAGTGTTTCCGGGCGACTACACCAACCCGGAAGTGTGTCTGAGACGGGCCTATATGTGTTATTTTGCGGGCGTCTATTCCGCCTATTACTGGCAGGGAGCGGCTTGGAACGTGATCATTTATAATCCCTTCGAGCAAGCATCCAAGTTCCCTAAGCCGAAGTTTGAATATTATAAGCACTTGGCTGAGTTTTTTGAGCGGTATGACTACAATAATCTGTCGCCCTATAAGGATCATACTTTGAGCGCCTACGGCTTAAGGTCCTCGGACGGTGTCTTTCTTTACTACGTCCCGCAAGAGAACTATCAGTTGTCCAACTACGACAAGAGCCTTTGGAATAAGCAGGGCACTTATCAGTGGTTCAACACTCGCACCGGAGAGTACTCGCAAGAGATGCCGTATGAGGGCGGCCACTACGTTTCTCCCTGGAGAGGCGAGGCAGATTCTATTCTGATCCGCAACTCGAAATCGAAGTAGCATTTGCGCCAGGGTATGTCCTGCGAAGGATCGACTGTCACTTTAGGAAAGGCAGGTCAGGCCAGCGGGTGGATTGGCGGATCAACGCCTTTCTTCATAATTCCTAGAGGTCGAATTCGCAATCACCTCCAGCTTAAGACCGAAGGGCGAGATTTATGAGTACGCGATTTAAAGTGATTCTTGCGCTTTTGCTTCTAGGTCTTGCTGGCTGGCAAATCCTGCAGATGCGACCTCTCGTCTTTTCCGAGCTGACGGATGATTCGCCAGTCGATACGACGGATACTGAGATTACCCTTACGACTCATCCGGATGGGAGGCAGGTTGAACTGCTGTCCGCTTTCTTCGGCTTGGATAATACTCTGCCCAGCGCGCTCAATGGTTTCGTCCATAAGGAAGCGGGAGGAAAGGACGGCATGCCGGTTGTGTTCTCGCACGAGATTGACGCTGCCACGATGCAAGCAGGCGATTTTAGAGTTACCATGGCTTCGGGGAAAATTGGAGCACTCACGTGCGTGACTCTTGCTCCCGCTGACGATTTAGGGGAGTTGAGAACTGCGCTGCTCGTTGGCGAATACGGCAGCCTTACAGATCCGCCCGTGAAAGTAGAGGTTGTGGGGAATCTGCTTTCTAAAGATCGGAAAGTGAATTTTAGAGGGAAAGCGGTGCCGGTGATCCCGCTGGAAGCAGGACCTTCCATCGTCCTTGCTCAGATTGTTCCTCCAGATGAATGGGAGACTGGAAAACGCGCGTCGCGGCTTCCGTTGGGAGGAGGGAGTGGTTGTCCACCGGGTACGAAGCAGGTGGTCCGAGTTACCTGGGAAGGAGGGGTCACCAAACCGGGTGGAGAGGAAGTGGATGACAAGGAGCGTCTTCTGTACAAGGTTATGGTTGAGAGTCTGGAGGGAACGGTTGTCTCAGTCACGCCTTTCGCCATTGCGGATATGGGGGACGCCGACAATAACCACAGGCTCTGCCTCGAT
>JBCCZW010000572.1:0-3260 GCA_039186805.1 Verrucomicrobiota bacterium | reverse complement strand
GCTCCGAATCCGCGGGAAACGCCTGTGATGAATGTGATTCGCACGGCTGCTAACTTCGATTAAGCTGGGAACGCCGCGAGGCGAGCGTTCTGTATTTTTCCGCATTCAAACCGACTATGATTCGGCAAGTTCTTCGACGATGTCGTCGAGTGGATAGGTGAGAATCTCAGCAAGGGTCGGATGGTACCAGTGGGTTTTGGCTAAGAGGCTTTCTGCGGTGAGTTCGTGCGATACAGCGACCGACAGGGCGTGAATGAGTTCACCGGCGTCTTTGGATACGATTTCGGCGCCGAGTATTTTGCCGGTGGGCTTTTCACCAAAGATGCGGACGAATCCGCGTTTAGCTTCCATAAGGATGGACTTGCCGTGGTCGTCGAAGGGAAAGTCGGCGGCAATGAATTCGATTCCTCGGTCCTGCAGCGCCTTTTCAGTGAGGCCGACGCGAGCGACTTGAGGGTCGGTGAAAACGACATCGAGCATGTAGTCGTAGTTGATAGGCGTTTTCTTTGCGCCAAACGCATGGTGCGCCGCAAATTCGCCTTGGAGCACTGCGGTGTGGACTATCTCAAAGGGCCCGGCGCAATCGCCGGCTGCATAGATGTCTGGATTGCTGGTTAGGGAGTATTTGTCTGTATTGATTTGACCATTGCCCTTCAGCTCCACGCCGGCGTTTTCGAGTCCGAGCTTAGCGGTAGCAGGAATTCGACCCAAAGCATTGACGACGTGCGCGGTATTGATCGAGATGGATTCGCCGCTCTGCTGAAAGGTTGTCGTGAAGCCTGTAACCGTTTTTTCAATACTGCTCAGAGAGGTTCCGGTATAAAGATCGATACCCTCGTCGCGAAAGGTTTGTTCAACTACTTGGGAAACGTCGTTCGCTTGATCCTTAAGAATGTGGGCGCTGCGTTGGATTTGGGTCACCTTGGATCCGAGGCGATTAAGGAGCTGGGCCAATTCGCAGGCCACGACGCCGCCGCCCAAAACGACCACTGACTCTGGGAGAAAATCTAGTTCGAGGACCTCATCGCTCGTCCAGATTTCCTCATGATCTATTCCTGGTATTGGCGGCTTCGATACATAGGATCCGGTGGCTATGATAAACTTTTTACCGCGGATCTGGGTCCCGTCGTCTAGTTCAACCGTATTAGCATCAACGAACTTCGCGAAGTTTCGATACAGGTTATACTTTCCTGATTGCATCGATTCGACTCGGTAGTCGGAGAACTCTTTGATGGTATCGACCTTCCGTTTATGAAGCGTTTTCATGTTGGCGGTCGCGGATGGGATCTCCAATCCGAAGAGATTGCCGTGCTGAGCGAGGTGAAGGACTTCTGCCGCGTATATGAGCGTTTTGGAGGGCATGCAGCCACGTAGAATGCATAAGCCGCCAAGTTCTTCAGCGCCATCGATAATCGCGACGCTTTCAGTGTATCCTCTAGCGGTACGAGCGGCATTGAAACCGCCGCTTCCTCCCCCAATTGCTACGAAGTCGTATTCTTTGATCATGTGTATCTAAAATGCGGTTATATTAAGCGTGGATGCTTCTCGCAACCGCGTTGGCTGTTTTCTGGTTCGTTAGGATCGCTGCGAGTTCCAACGCGAATTGGGTGGCAGTTCCCGCGCCTTGGGAAGTAACGACTGGACCGTCAACGACTACTGCATTGGTCGAGCGATTTGGAATATCTTCTGAAACCGATGCATGGGAAGTGGCTTGGCGGTCGTCTAGCAGGCCTGCGGCGGCAAACACTTTTGGAGCCGCGCAGATAGCTGCGTTCTTAAGTCCCGAAGATGACCTTTCTTTTATGAGGTCCAGAAGTATCTGGTTTTCCGCGAGTTCTAAGACGCCAGGGCCGCCGGGAAGAACAAAGAGGTCGAATAACTGGGGATCAACTCTATCGATTGCGGTATCAGGCGATATTTTTATTCCATTGCGTCCGGCTACTGTCTCTTGGGGTTGGAGCGAAGCGGTGGTGACGGAAACCTCCGCGCGTCTCAGGATATCGATTGGAGCGATGGCTTCCATTTCTTCGACGCCATCAAATAGGAGGACGAGGGCGGAGGGAGTGTCGCTTTGCATCATAGGGAGTTTTTCTAGAATTGAAATTGCAGTAGCAATCAAAATGCGCGGCGATGCACTTAGTCTATAAATCGATGGCAGAGAAAGAATTGCTGATACTTGGATATGGGTACTTGGGAGAGTGCGTCGCTCGCAGAGCTTTGAGCGATGGTTGGAAGGTCAGGGCGGTGTCTAGAAATGAAACCCGTTTGGCGAATTTGGAGACCTTAGGCGGAGAAGGATTTATCGGTTTGGTCAACGAAAGCCAGTGGCATGATTTTGCGGATACAAATACGACGACTCACGTTTTAAATTGCGTGAGCTCCGCGGGGAACGGTCTCGAAGGCTATCGGCTTTCATATGTCGAAGGAAACCGTTCTCTAGCTCGCTGGATGGAGAGTAGCGGCTTTAAGGGAAAGGCGATTTACACGAGCAGCGTTTCGGTTTATCCGGATGCAGAAGGGGGTTGGCTCGATGAGGATTGCGGGCTGGAGCCGAACACGGAGCGTGGACGGTTGATTCGCAAATCTGAGGAGCTTTTTTTAAGAGCGGATTTAAAATGTCAGAGGGCTGTTCTCAGGTTGGGCGGGATTTATGGGCCTGGGCGTCATTGGCTGGCGAACCGTTTGAAAGAGGCCCCTAGAGAATTGCCGGGAGAAGGAAACTACTATCTGAACTTGATTCGAACGGAGGACATCGTTGAAGCGGTTTTCACGTGTTTCGGATCGGAAGAAACCTTGGATAGCTGTTACAATGTGGTGGACGATACCCCTAGCTTGAAGGCCGATATCGTTGAATGGCTCGCTGGGGAGTTGGGAGTAGAAGTTCCGGTTTTTTCTGGAAGCAAGGGAAGCAGATCGCATCGTAATTTGGATGGTCGCGGTTCGTCAAACAGGCGTTTGAAGAACAAGAAGCTTCGGGATGCGGTTCAGTGGAAACCCTCGTACAAGAGCTTTAGAGAAGGGTTTCGCGACTTGATAAATGACGCTTAGCTATTGACCTATTTGTAAGGAAAAGGACACTACGCACTGCATTAGCGTTATGATTGAATGGACTGATTAATCGACTTCGGTCTTACGGAAAGAGCTTTTAGAAAAGGATTTAGAATATGGCTGGAGTTGGAAAATTACTGAAGCAAGCGGCTAAGATGCAGAAGAAGCTAGAAGTTCTCCAGGCAGAACTAGCGGATAAGGAGTTGGAAATC
>JBCCZW010000571.1:0-3262 GCA_039186805.1 Verrucomicrobiota bacterium | reverse complement strand
GTCACGTCTCACCGCTCCGGCGAAACTGAAGACGCGACCGAGGTGTAGCCTGCACGGTGGGCCATCTCGATTGCGTCGAGAGTCTCGGTAAGTGTGCCGATCTGGTTTACTTTGACGAGGATTGAGTTTCCTGCGCCGAGTTCGATGCCCTTTTTGAGGTATTCGACGTTGGTGACAAAGAGATCGTCGCCTACGAGTTGGACTTTGTCGCCGATGAGTTTGGTAACGGCGACCCAACCGTCCCAGTCGTTTTCGTCCATACCGTCTTCGATAGAGTCAATGGGATAATTGCTGCAAAGTTCTTGGAGGTAGGCGGCTTGCTCGTCGGAGTTGCGCTTTGCGGCGCCTTCGCCTTCGAACTTCGTGTAGTCGTAGGTGCCCTCAGAGAAGAACTCGGAGGATGCGCAGTCCAGGGCGATGGAAACGTCGCCGCCGTCTTCCTTGCGACCGGGAGTGTAGCCAGCATCCTTGATCGCTTGGATGATGGAATCCAAAGCGTCTTCGGTGCCTTCAAGTTTCGGCGCGAAACCGCCCTCGTCGCCGACAGCAGTAGAGAGGCCACGCTTTTTGAAGATTGCCTTGAGGGCGTGGAAGACTTCAGCGCCCATACGGAGACCTTCCTTGAACGAAGACGCGCCGACGGGACGAACCATGAATTCTTGGAAGGCGATCGGCGCATCGGAGTGAGAGCCGCCGTTTATGATGTTCATCATAGGAACGGGGAGCACTTTCGCATTGGGCCCGCCGATGTATTGGTAGAGCTCTAGACCGGATGCTTGAGCAGCCGCCTTTGCGGTGGCGAGGGAAACGCCGAGGAGCGCGTTGGCGCCGAGCTTGCCTTTGTTCTTAGTGCCATCGAGCTCGATCATGGTGCGGTCGATAGTGACTTGATCGCATGCGTCGAGGCCTTCGAGGGCTGGTAGGATAACGTCGTGCACGTTGTCAACGGCTTTGCTGACGCCCTTGCCGAGGTAGCGGGCTTTGTCGCCGTCGCGAAGCTCAACCGCTTCGTGCTCGCCGGTGGAGGCTCCTGAAGGAACTGCGGCGCGGCCTACGATGCCGGAAGCGAGTACTACGTCGACTTCGATTGTTGGGTTGCCGCGAGAATCGAGGATTTCGCGAGCGTTGATGTCGATGATGTCAGTCGTCATGATCTTATCTTTTGAACTGTTCGGCTTGATTGCCGAAAGACCGGAGTTCTATGAAGGGGATTTGGGGAAAAGCAAGAGGGGAATGGGGATCGTGCGGGTCGAGTGGGATATTGTTTGGGAATTGGCGCGGGGAGGGTGATTGGGTTGTGTGTGTGCGGCTTCGCCTCGAGAAAGAGGAGGATGAAGAGGGGCTGGAGGAGGATCGGGTTGGTTGACTCTCTTCCATCCTCATCTTCTATCTTCGTCCGGGATTTTAGGAGAATGGGATGGAAGATAGAAGATTGGTTAGAGCCAGATCACTAAGGCTACGATTAGGGCGAAAAGGGCGGCGAGGAGGACGGCGGCGGCAGCGGTGTCTTTGGCGGCTTTGATGAGGGGATGACGCTCCGTGCCAGCGGCGTAATCGGCGAGGCGTTCGATGGCGGTGTTGAGCGCTTCGGTGATCCAGACGAGGGTGAAGGCGAGCCCGATCCAGAGCCATCCCGATTTGGAAATGTCTAGTAAGTAGGAAACGGATACGGCGACGATCGTCGCTAGCAGGTGGATCTTCGCATGAGTCTCGGTGGCGAGCATATGGAAGAAGCCGGAGATGGCGACGGCGAAGCGGGAGATTTCTCTTTTGATGAAGGACATGGTAGGTTGGGCTCTGATTTAGGGAGAAGCGCAGATGGACGCAGGTGAACTCAGATCACGTTTATTGATCGATATCTGGGTGTCTCTGCGTCCCTCTGCGGTTGAAATAATTAGTTGAGCTCATCGGGGTTTGGGCTTTGTTGTGTGGGGATGAAGTTGGCGATCGTTAGTGGGACGAGTATAAATGATTCGGAGGTTTTTAAGGGCTGGCGGTTCAAGTCGGTAGAGACGCCTTATGGCGAAGTGGTGGTAAAGGAGGGAAGGGGAATTGTGTTGGTGAATCGACATAATTTCGAGGATCCGGTTTTGCCTCACGCGGGTAATTATAAAGGGTATGTGGATGCAATATGTAAGTTGGGGGTGGATACGGTTTTGACGATGAGTAGCGTGGGTTCGTTTCGAGAGGAGTTGCCGCCTGGTACTTTCGTTTCGTGCAGCGATTACGCGAGCTTTGCTCCAATGACCTTTTTTGAAGAGAGGGGCGGTGGCTATGCCCCTGAGATTGCCAATGATCTGTTGGAGGTCTTGAAGGAAGTTTGTCCGTATCCAATTGAAGAGGATCGAATCTACTTTCAATCGAAGGGGCCGCGTTTTGAAACGAGGGCGGAGGTTCGGATTCTGAAGAATTTGGGATGCGATGTGGTGGGCATGACTTTTGCGAATGAGGCGGATCTGATGTTGGAGCGGGGATTAAAGGTCAACCCGATCTGCATGGTGGATAATTTTGCGCATGGTCTAGGGAACGCAGAGTTGTCGATGGAGCAGTTTAGGGCTTTGGTCGCAGAAAACCAGAGTAAGGTGGATGAGTTTTTGGCGGCGGTTGCGGAGCGGTTTGGGGAATGAGTT
Source organism: Verrucomicrobiota bacterium (assembly GCA_039186805.1). Lineage (GTDB taxonomy): Bacteria > Verrucomicrobiota > Verrucomicrobiia > Opitutales > Opitutaceae > JBCCZW01. The sequence goes on along the minus strand of JBCCZW010000571.1, from coordinate 632 downwards.
TTTGTCCACGAAGGCACAGAAGAATCGAGAGATTAGGTTGTGAGGACGTCGAGGAGAGGTTGGAAGTTGGGGCTAATTTTGCTGGGGATCGCTTTGGCGTGGTTTGTCGTCTTGAGTATTTGGATATGGAGCTTGGGTGAGAGGGATTTCGCAGAAAGGGCTGATTGCGTGATTGTAGTTAGGGGCAGGGGTTGATCGAGGGCAGCCTTCGCCGGTGTTTGAGGAGCGGATTCGGCATGGTGTGGATTTGTGGGCGAAGGGGATAGTTAAGAAGCTGTTATTTACGGGTGGTGTAGGCGAAGGAGATCGGCTGGCTGAGAGTGAGGTCGCAGAGTTGTTTTCTCTTGGACTTGGGGCGAGTCCAGGGGACATCATCATTGAGAAGAAGTCCCGGAAAACGAGGGAGAATTTGTTTGAGGCGATGGGACTGATGAATCATGAGGGCTTAGAGACCGCAGTGATTGTGAGCGATCCATTGCATTTGAAACGGGCGGCGATGATGGCAGAGGATTTAGGGATGAATGTAGTGACTTCGCCGACTCCGACGTCGAGGTATCGGGGCGTCAGAGTGAAGTTTAAGTTTTTGTTGAGGGAAGTGTATTTTTGCCACCACTATTGGGTGTTGGGGGATT
>JBCCZW010000570.1:0-3275 GCA_039186805.1 Verrucomicrobiota bacterium | reverse complement strand
GTCTCAAATAAGGTCGACAAGCAAATCGTCGAAGACAAAAATAAGTCCGCCGCTGAGAAGGAAAACGTCGCCTAGGCTGCGTTTAGATAAGACTCTAGCTGTATCCAGATTTTTATGGCATCAGAAGAAATCCTCAACGCGATCCCTCATCGCCCGCCTTTTCTTTTCGTCGACGAGATTGTTGAGCAAAACGACGAGTCCCTTACTGCGAAACGCTATGTAGATCCCGAGGAGGCCTTCTTTGAAGGGCACTATCCTGGCAATCCGATCATGCCGGGCGTGATTATCTCCGAGGCGGTCTTTCAGACGGGAGCGATCTATTTGACGCGTTTGCTGGCGGATCAGCTTGAGGAAGACCCGAGCTTGGTGCCTGTCTTGACGAAGATTTCGGATGCTCGCTTTCGCAGCATCGTGCGACCCGGCGACACGTTGCTGATCACGACTAAGTATAAGGAGAAGCTGGGCCGCTTCATCTTTATGGACGGCAGCGTGAAGAAAGAGGATGGGACCAAGGTGATGAACGTGACTTTCAGTGTGGCGTTAGCCGCAGCGCCTCAAGCGGAGAAGTAGGATGGGTTTTCTAGGGTTTGAAGGTAAGTCCTTTTTGGTGATGGGAGTCGCTAATAGGAAGAGCGTGGCTTGGTTTGTGGCTAAGACCCTTGAGGAAGAGGGAGCGAACGTCATTTACAGCGTGCGTTCCGAGGCGCGTAAGGAGACGACGGCGAAACTGCTGAAGGAAAGGCCGGTGTATGTTTGCGATGTCGAGCGCAAAGAGGAAATCGATCGCTTGGCGGAGGAGGTTTCTCGGGATCATGGAAAGCTGGATGGTATCGTGCACTCGATCGCATTCGCCAACTACAGCGAAGGCTTTAAGCCCTTTCATGAGACGAATCGCGAGGACTATTTACAGGCGACTGCGATTTCGAGCTTTTCGCTGGTTGAGGTGGCGAATGCGTTTAAGGCTCACCTGAACAACACGGCTTCGATAGTGGCGATTAGTATTTCGTCGCTGACGATAACGGCAGAGAATTATGGATACATGTCGCCGATTAAGGCGGCATTGGATTCGACGGTTCGCTACTTGGCTAAGTCCTTTTCTAAGGATACGGAGATTCGTTTTAACACGGTGAATCCGGGGACCTTGAAGACGAGCGCTTCGGCTGGAATTCCCGGATATTTGGAAAGCTATTTGTATAGCGAAAAGCTTACTTATCGTAAGCGCGCTTTGAATACGCAGGAAGTTGCCAATGCGGCGGTGTTTTTATTGAGCGAGCGTTCAAGCGGGATGAATGGTACGGGTATGGTGTTGGATGCGGGGATGGGGCTGAATTACTTCGATAACGAAGTGGTTCGATTGACGATGCGTCCCGAGAGCAAGTAGGCTGAGAATGCGTATTCAGAAGACGGTTATCGATTCAATGGCGTATGTCTCGCCGCCGACCATTTGGTCGAGCGCGGACGTGGAAGCGAAATTGGCTCCGTTATATGAGAAGCTGCGATTGCCTGAAGGGCGCTTGGAGCTGATGACGGGGATTAAGGAGCGCAAGTTTTGGGATTACGATATTCGTCCCTCTGAGGCAGCTGCGGAAGCAGGACGCAAGGCGATCGAGAAGTCGGGGCTGCATGCTTCGCAAATGGAAGTTTGTATCCATTCTTCGGTGTCGCGGGATATGCTGGAGCCGGCGACTGCTTCTTTTGTTCATAGGTTGATGGGATTATCAGACGATGTGCAGATTTACGATGTTTCGAATGCCTGCCTCGGCTTTCTAAATGCGCTGCAGATTTTATCGGCGATGATTGACTGCGGTCAAATCAAAGCAGGGGTAGTGGTGTCTGGAGAGGATGGGAAGCCGCTGCTGGAGAGGACGATTCAGCTCTTGCTAGAGCGTGACCTAACGCGGAAGACGATTAAGCCGTACTTTGCGAATCTGACAATTGGAGCGGGCGCGGTGGCGGCGGTGGTTTGCCATGAGTCGCTAGCTCTTGACGGGCATCGTTTGCTGGGCGGCGTCTGCATGACGGATACGAGCAGCAACGATCTCTGCAAAGGAAACTCTAGTCAGACGGGGATGGGTCTGGAGATGCAAACGGATTCGGAAGAGCTCCTGAATGCAGGCATCGCTCTCGCGACGCGTACCTGGGAGAAGTTCAAGGGCGAGATGGGGTGGTCGGATGAGACGGCCGACAAGGTGATTTGTCACCAGGTCGGCGTGGCGCATCAGCGTTTGCTTTACGAGAAGCTCAACCTGGACTTGGCAAAGGATTACTCGTCGTATCCGACTTTTGGAAACACAGGTTCGGCGGCTTTGCCGATCACTTTGGCCAAGGCGGCGGAAGATGAGTTTGTGACCAAGGGCGATCAGGTGGCCTTGCTGGGGATCGGAAGCGGTCTGAATTGCATGATGATGGCGGTGGAATGGTGATGCAGAGATCAGGAGTCAGGAGACATGAATCAGGATCCGGTTCTGGGGTACGCGATCAGCGATCGCGTCTACACTCAGGGGGTGTGTTATGAGCGGGATTAAGCCGAATTTTCCCAGCGAATGGGCGGATGAGTATCCCTTTCTGCCGCAATACAAGTCGCTCGCGTGCGGGCATGCGATGAGTTATTTAGACGAGGGAGAAGGCCATGCGGTGATTATGGTGCATGGCAATCCGACTTGGTCTTTCTATTATCGTAATGTGGTTAAGACTTTAAGCGATCGGTACCGTTGTATTGTTCCGGACCATATAGGTTGTGGGCTTTCGGATAAGCCGGGCGAGGATGAGTATGCCTTTACCCTAGAACAGCGCATTCAGGATCTTGGGGAGTTGGTGGATTCTTTGGGCATTGAGCGGTTTGATTTAGTCGTGCATGACTGGGGAGGAGCGATTGGTCTGGGCATGGCGTTGCGTCGTTTCGATAAGCTGCGCCGTGTGATGATTTTGAATACGGCAGCTTTTACGGATGATCGAATTCCAAAGCGCATAGCGATGTGTCGATGGCCCTTCATTGGAAAGTTTTTGGTGCAGGGATTAAACGGATTTGCTTGGCCGGCTACTTGGATGGCGGTGAGCAAGAGGAAGCTGCCCAAAGCGATTAAGAAGGCGTTTTTGTTTCCCTATGCGGGTTGGCATAACCGGACGGCGGTTTATCGTTTCGTGAAGGATATTCCAATGGATGAACTGCATCCGAGCTGGGCGACTCTGAAGGCTGTCGAGAAGGACCTGCCGCGATTGAGAGAACGCGACGTCGCGATCATGTGGGGCGGGCAGGATTTCTGTTTCAACGGTCG
>JBCCZW010000569.1:0-3279 GCA_039186805.1 Verrucomicrobiota bacterium | reverse complement strand
GTTGAGCTCCGGGATTTCGCGCATGCTCTCCATGACCGTTTGATTCCAAAATGTCTCGATGTCGCCGTGCCGCCAGGCTTTGACGAGAACTTCGAAGTCTTCTTCGAGATTGGAGCGGTCTTCGAGGCTTAAGGAAACAAAGCGATCTTCGTAGCCTTCGCCCATGGCCCCGATGACGGCGAGCTGCTCGTCTATCGTTTCCAGCGCGACGATCGGTTTACCGTCGGTTTCGGCTTTAGCATGGAAGATGGGATCGACGCCTTCTGCGGAGAATCCGAGTCGCAATAGATCGGCGATGGAAAGGCTGAGAATGGCGTAACTGGCGGTCATTTGATCGGATAAGGGGATTCCGACCTCTTTGTAGGCTTTCGCCAGCGCCTGGTAGGTGGCGGGTTGAAGCACATTGGATAGGCGGCGTTCGTCTTTGTAGAGCGCGTAGGCAAGCATTTTGGAAGCGGTGGCCGGGTCGCTCATTTTGCCGATGTCGGTTTCGAAGGCGATGACATCAGACGCTTCGTAGGCGAGTTGGTACTCTTCGGGTAGGCTTTGATCATTTCCGGGGAGCAAGTGAATGGTACCTCCGAAGTAGACGGTATTGTCGCCGTATTGGAGTTTCCAGACGCAGGCGTCGGCGAAGGCCGCTTGGGGAGGGAACACGAGAGCGATGAGAATGGCGAGTGAGCGGATCGTCATAGAATTGAGAGATTGCATGGACCTGATTCTGGCAACAGATTAAACAGCGCGAATATGGAAAAGTTCAGGCCGCCAGGAGATTGTCCCGTTTGCGGGGCTTATGTTGAGAAGGGCTCAATGTCCTGCGATGAGTGTGGGAGCTGCTCGGATACGGGATGGAATGAAGAGGCGGCTTACGATGGATTGGATCTGCCCGGTGAGGAGTTCGCCTCGGATTCGAATGACGGAGTGAGTTGGCTGAAGTATTTGGTCATTTTGATCTTAGTGGCGTTGATTGCCTACGCTTTTGTTTTGAACTAATTGCGTTACGGGGGAAGCTGGCGCCTATGTCTGAGGAACCTAAAGAAGAAGTTGAAACTCCAAAGGAAGAGGCGGTTGAGGGCAGCGTTTGGGATGGTGCGAAGAAACTGATCGAAGAAGCAGAGAAAGAGAAGGAGTTCATTCCCAAAGTAAGAGACCGGTCTTTGTGCCCGTGTAAGAGCAAGTTTGCTTATTCAGATTGCTGCGCGCCTTACCACAGGGGCCACTCGAGGCCGAAGACCGCAGAGCAGTTGATGCGTTCGCGCTATAGCGCCTACTTTTTCAGGCTTGTGGACTATTTGGTCGAGACGACGCATCCGGAAACGCGTGACAAGGGACTACGGCGGGAATTGAAGAAAACGATTCATCAGGCGAATTGGAGTTTTCTCACGGTTTTGAATACAAGCAAGGGGCAGGCGAATGATAAGACTGGGAAGGTTGAGTTTGTGGCGGAGTACTTCGTGCAGGGCGAACCTTTCGAGCTGCATGAGAAGTCGCGTTTCAAGAAAGTGAAAGGCGTTTGGAAGTATTTGGATGATAAGGGGTGAAGGTTTGGGATCGGCACTCTCTCGAGTGCCGCTACGGTTTTGAGACTTTGCTCGGTGGCAGTTTGCCGCCGATCCTGGACTGTACGGGCGCGTTTTCTCTCTTGCTTAGGGTGTAGTTGAGTTTTGGATATGCGGGCAGAACTCTTTTGAGTTCCGCTACTTGGGAGAATGGAGGAAATGCGCTTGACAGAGTGACGGGCGCAGTGTGGTTTGTCGGCCGTCCTTAGCAGGAGGTTTATCATGTTGCATTCGAGTTACTAGAATAGAGCTTACGGAGAGGGAAACGGGATGGGTATTTCGATTCTTCGGCGTGTAGGTTCTCAGGTATACTGCCAAAGCTGTTTAGGCTAAATTTGGCTGTTTTGCTTTTCGCAAAGCCCGTGTTTGCGGGGTACGGACGATTGCGTCTGGATATTTGCGGGAGTTTTCGATTTTATGGCAGAAGTTGCGATCGCGCCTTGTCGTGGTGGCTTCAGGTTATTCTGCGTACTGCGACTTTCATTGTATAATAGTTTTGAATACTGATTTAAAGGATGGATCTTCGGGGGTTCGGCTCGTGCCGGAGGATCGTGGTTTTTTCGAGTCGATGGCGATTGATCAATTGATGACGAGTCTTCGTTTGCCGGGAGTCTTGGAGATTTTCGGGTATCCGGATCTTCACCCGGGTAAAGGGCTGGCGGTTGGTTCGACGGTCGTCACGGAGAACTGGGTCTATCCGTACTTGATAGGTGGAGACATTGGTTGCGGGATGGGCTTTTGGAAAACGGATTTGAAGCGCCGCAAGGCTAAGTTGGACAAGATGACGAAGTGTTTGTCTGGCTTGGAGCAGGCAGACGAATCTATGGTTGAAATTGAAATTCCTTTTGCGGATGCGATGGGAACGATTGGAGGAGGTAATCACTTTGCAGAGATTCAAGAAGTAGAAAGCATATTTGACGAAGATCGTTTTGCCGCGGTGGGCTTGACCAAAGGTGAACTTTGCTTGTTGGTCCACAGCGGATCTCGGGGATTTGGAAATATGATTCTGAATCAGCATACCCGAGCGTTTCGGGATGGCGGTTTCGAGTATGGCGACGAGAAATGCGATGCGTATTTGAAACGCCACGACGAAGCGGTTGAGTGGGCTCGACGCAATCGATCGACTATTGCGGCTCGAGTCGGGGCGATCTTGAATCTGGATGTCGAGTTGATCTCGGATGCTCCCCACAATTTGATCGAAGCGAAGGAAGTTTCGGGAAAGCGATTGTGGATACATCGAAAGGGAGCGGCGGTCGCGGACCGTGGAATGCTGATGATCGCGGGTTCTCGTGGAACCTTGAGTTACTTGGTTGAACCGATTGATGATTGTCGTAACTGGGGATGGTCGGTATCGCATGGAGCGGGACGCAAGTGGCAGCGTAGCGAATCTTATGCGCGGATGAGAGAGCGGTTTCGGAAGGAGCAGCTTCAGCAGACGGACAGCGGGGGACGGGTTATTTGCGATGACAAGCGTTTGCTCTTCGAAGAGGCCCCTCAGGCATTTAAGAATATTGATGTCGTGGTGGGACACCTGGAGGAAGCTGGATTGATTCGGCGGATTGCGGCGTTTCAGCCATTGATCAGTTACAAGGTGAGGAAAGAAGGGAGAAGAAAATGAGTCAGGAAACAAAATACAAGTATCCGAGAACTCCGCATCTGCCGTGGTCTAGAGGGCGAACGGCGGATGATTTGGTTTTGAGAGGGTTCGATCTGTTCGAAG
>JBCCZW010000568.1:0-3292 GCA_039186805.1 Verrucomicrobiota bacterium | reverse complement strand
TTGCCTCCCTGACTCTGATGTCGTCCATTGGAGTACAGGAATACGAGCTGTTAGGCGACTACACCTTGAACCACGCGTTGCATGGTATCCAGCTGTTCGTTTTGTGGTCATTGGATCGTTTCACACCGAATTTCGGGAAGATGGAGGAGTTTTTGCTGAATTATCAGTATGGTCGAAACTTTTTCGATACGGATCAGCGCGAGTTGAAGAGCATCATTTTAGACTGGGACGGACCGGCTTTGGTTATGCATGGCGAGAATGATAGGCTGGTGCCATTGGAGGCGGCTCTGGAACATCATCGGCTGATGCCTCATAGCGAGCTGGTTTTGTATTCAGGGGTTGGGCACTTAGCAGTATATGCGATGCCCAATCAGGTCGCTGCCGATCTGGAGGCATTTTGGGCAAGCGCGGAAGCAGGAGAAGCGAAAAAGCGAGGCGACTACGAGGAGGGATTCTTGGTTTCTGCGGAGCCTGTCGAGAGAGAGAGAGATGAATGGCTGGCCGGGGTTCTGTTGGGGATCGCTACTTTTGGCAGCGAGGATTTGGCCTGTATTGGCGGGGGATTGTTGGCGTCTAAGGGCAGCGTATCTCTATGGGTTGCGATTGTCGCTTGTTTGTCGGGGATCTTCGTGGGAGATATGGGAATCTATCTGATGGGTCGAGTGATGGGTCCCTCGGCCTTGCGCTTGCCGCTTGTCCGTTGGATGTTGAGCGAGAAGAAGGTAGACCGGTGCGCCCGTTGGTTTGAAAAGCGAGGGGTTATGCTGGTTTTATCCACTCGCTTCGTACCGGGCAGCCGAGTGCCGACTTATTTTGCCGCAGGGGTGTTGAAGGTCAGTTTCTTGAGGTTTGCGGGCGCGTTGTTTTTAGCGGCGTCTATTTGGACTCCGGCTATTGTGGGACTGACTTATTTTCTTGGCGGGGCATTCTTGGATTTCTTCGAAGCGAAGGAAGGTTGGGTTTTATTGGGACTGGGGGTGACCGCGATATCGCTCTTGCTCCTCGCGCGATTGGCGGCGGGATTGGCGACTTGGAGGGGAAGACGGTTGCTGTACTCGAAGTGGCGACGACTGACACGGTGGGAATTCTGGCCCGCTTGGGCCTTATATCCTCCGGTTGTCCTTTACATCTTGTGGCGAATGTTGAAGCACCGATCCTTGACCCTAGTTACGCTTGTAAACCCATGCATGCCGACAAGCGGTTTGGTTTTTGAATCCAAGAGTCAAATACTGAAGCATTTGGACAAGTTCGGCGTTCCCGTCGGGCGATTTGATGTGTTGCCGCTCGAAGTGGATATAGAAGAAAAAGTTGAAAAAGTTGGAGTTTTTTTGGAGCGAGTTGAAACGGATTATCCGGTGGTCTTAAAGCCCGATTCGGGACAGCGTGGGCAAGGGGTCCAAATCGTTAAAAGCGAGGCGGAGGCTCGAGCTTTTTTTGCGGATCAGGTTGAGGATACAATCGTACAAGAGTTTTTGCCGGGTCGCGAGTATGGGATTTTCTATTACAGATTGCCGCATGAGGAGCATGGGGCGATTTATTCGATCACCGATAAGCGATTTACTGCGGTTATGGGCGATGGAGAAGCGGATTTGGAGACCTTGATTTTAAGGGATGAGCGCGCGGTGTGCATGGCTGAGTATTTCCTGGAGGCTCATGCGGATCGTTTGAGTGAGGTTCCGTCGGACGGGGAGAATATCGTATTGGCGGATTTGGGCACGCATTGCCGGGGGTCTTTGTTTTTGGACGGGGAAGCTCTTTTGACCAAAGAGCTTTGCGAGGAGATCGATGAGATGACTCGAGGAGTAGAAGGTTTCTACTTCGGGCGCTATGATATACGCGTGCCCAGCGAAGACGATTTAGCTGCAGGACGAAATATACGGATTATTGAGCTGAATGGAATGACGTCAGAAGCTACCAATATGTATGATCCGAAGCATGGCTTGGGTTTTGCCTATCGGACGTTGTTTCACCTGTGGGGGAAGATTTTCGAAATTGCGGCTGAGAATCGCAAGCGGGGTTATAAACCGGATTCAGTCTGGAGATTATCGTCATTGATTTTTGGATACGTTTCGGGTAAGAGTTCGAAGGAGCTGGGGTGATTTTTGTCCGTTTATAAACGGTTATTTATTGGGTTGAAAGTTGTGGTTAGCCGACTTGGACTTACCGTAGAATCTAGAAGATATGGGTGATTCATTCCAAATTCTCGTGGATGTTGAAGCACAGCACTTGAAGCTAAATAGCTGCAGGACAAGTTGATTCAACATTTTCGCGAAAATCGGCTGATTGTTGGAGATGCGAATTCTGGGTGTGGACTTGGAAGTGAGGGTTTTCGAGCTGACGATGGATTGAAGTCTCGATATGAGCTGGTGGGCGATGAGTTCCCCTTCTGGGAGTTACAAACTTCAGGAGTTGAGATTCGAGCTGGCAGATTCTTCAATTATTGGTCTCTTGGGTCCGAGAATTTCAAAGTGATCTCGCCACTGCTCGTTCCGTATTTTGTCCAAGCGGCCTAGATTTTTGGCGTTTAGCGAATGGGTTTGTTTAGGTAGTTGGGTTGTTCGGGCGGCTTGTGTACAAGTTACCTACATGAGATCTCCTTCCGGTTAGCGATGATCCGTTTGCGGGCTAAATGCGCATGGTGTTGGGCCGGATGTGATTAGTGGATACGGGCGGTTTGCGCGATGATGGAAGACGATAAAAGAAGGATCGTAAATCAGAACTAATAACCAACGGATCTATGAGAGAAGACTCTGAATTTGAAAACGACAGCGAGAAGCATGCTTACCATATCACCCGGAAACTGTTTTGGCTGCTTACTATTGGAGCGATAGCTTATTGCGGTGCGATGGCCTTTGTGTTGGCGACGACTAAGGGGAATATGTAGCAAATTCCGAGAGGGGGAGTTTACTTTTATTTCGGGGCTAAGAAACGCAGTTTTGGGGCTACGTTTTCTTTTGTTTGGAGAGGGAAAGGGAGTGGGTTCTTGAGGTGATCCTCTGTTCTCAGGTTTTGGCTTCCTCTTCTCTTCTGCGGGTTGGGTTTGGATAGAAGATGAGGATGAAGATAGAGGATAGAAGTTCTGGCGGGGCGGATGCGCGCGGGGACTTCGGAGCTGACTTCCCCTTGTTATGAGGGGTGCTGCTGGGTTTGGGGCGGCGCGCGACTGCTAGCCTACGCGGTTTGCTTGCGGTATTCTGTGGGGGTGCGACCGGTGATCTTTTTAAAGGATCGATTGAATTGAGTGAGGGATTCGAAACCCACTTCGAAGGCAACTTCGCTGATGCGGCGATGG
>JBCCZW010000567.1:0-3301 GCA_039186805.1 Verrucomicrobiota bacterium | reverse complement strand
GCTCTAGAGGCTTCAGATGTCGTCATCGATTTCTCTTTCCATACCGTCACTGAGAGCGTCTTCACCCTCGCGGCTAAACTCGGGAAACCCGTCGTCTGCGGCACCACTGGCCACAGCCAAGAAGAACGCGCTCGTCTCCTCGAAATCGTGAAACCCGTCCCCTCTTGCTGGGCAGGTAACTTCTCGATCGGCGTCAATCTCCTCTGCTACCTCACCGAGAAAGCGGCCGACATCCTTCCTCAAGGATACAATGCCGAAATCATCGAGATGCACCACCGCATGAAAAAAGACGCGCCAAGCGGCACCGCGCTCATGCTCGCCGAATCTGTAGTGGGATCTCGAGGACAAAGCCTCGACGACGTCCAACACGGTCGCGTAGGCATCCCAGGCGAACGTACCGAACGTGAGATCGGGATGCACTCCCTACGGGGGGGAGATGTCGTTGGCGACCATACCGTCATTTTCGCCGAGATCGGCGAGCGAGTCGAACTCACGCACAAAGCCTCCAGCCGCGCCATCTTCGCCCGCGGGGCCGTTGCTGCTGCCGCCTGGCTGATCGACAAAGACCCGGCCGCGTACGAAATGCGCGACGTTCTAGGCCTCAAATAAGCAAAGCCTAGTTTTCCAACCTCTGCCCAAATGATTGTCACCATAGAAGGAATACTCGAACGAGCCACTCCCGTCTCCGCAATCATCAACGTATCAGGTCTCGGATACTTAGTTAATATACCAGTCACAACCGCGGAGAAACTCCCGCATAGCGGCGAGAAAGCTAAACTGCACACCCATGTCGTTTACCGCGAAGACAGTCAATCGATGTACGGTTTTGCCGAGGAAGCAGACCGCGATTTTTTCGTCCTCATCATCGACAAAGTCTCCGGCGTCGGACCCAAGGTCGCCATTAGTCTGCTTAGCAAACTACCGCTCGCTTCACTGATCGCCGCAATCGCTTCCGAAGACGTCAAACTCCTCTCGAAAACGCCCGGCATCGGCAAGAAGACAGCGGAACGCGTCGTTATGGAACTCAAGGACAAACTTGCCGCCTTTTCCGGTGGGTCAAGTATCCAACATATCAATACTTCCCTAGGCGATTTCACCAGCCTTGCCCCCGAGGGCTCAGCGACTGCCGATGCCGTTCTAGCGCTTACAGCTCTCGGCTACAAGCAGACCGAAGCTCAAAAGTCCATCGACGCAGCCCTACAGAAGCTGGGACACAAAGCTACGACCGAAGAGCTTATCAAGCTCGCCCTAGGATAAACGCATTAGTTCAAAGCGCTGAACAGGCACAAAAAAAGGCGAAGCCAAAAAGCCTCGCCTGAGAATACGTAGCGGACGTTGAGAAACTTCCGATTAATCCGCTCGCTTACTTCTCTCGGCTCCCCTCCAAGGGGATGTTGAATTCTCTCTTCTCGCCAAAGGAAACTTTAGCAAAATCGAATTCTATCTTCTCGGAAATCCCTTTGAATCCGCCAAGGTCGCCCGCCAATCGTTCCGCATCAAGCTGCATCGGATTCTCGACCGTGAGCAGCAGCTCATGGTCCAATGACTCCAGGCCGGGATCCGAAGAAAGCACCAAGCCCTTCTTCCAAGCAGGGACTTCTTCCACTACCTCTTCAAAGCTCTCATAGACCGGCGCCGACGTACTGGTGAACTGAATACCGGGCTCGTTAGCTTCCTCGATCGCCAATGGCTGAATCAACTCAGGTTCCATTTCAAATATCGGGGACGATACCGCGACCACAGGGGACTGCTTCTGCGCAAAATTCATTTGAGGTTCAACCGCTTCCGGAGCGAACAAAGGTACTAGATTCCTGCCTGACAACGCTAAGAGAGCGACAGTGGCTGCGATCCCACCCGCCGCAAACAGACTCTGCCTCCAATTCCTGACGCGGCGTCTCGGCTGGATAAATCCCTTGCCGATCGCCACGCAAGCATTGTTCATCTGGCAATATTCGAGATAGAGTTCGTAGCGCTCGGGATTAAACCGAAGCTCACGCATGAACTCTCCCTCCTCTTCCAAGGAGATCTCATGATCTAAATACAAATTGAGGAGCTCTAGAAAGCGGTCCTTTGTCATAGAAGTTCGTTACCCATCTTATCGCGCAAGCTTTCCCGAGCGCGAGCGATACGGCTCTTAACCGTACCAATGCTGATCTCGAGCTTGTCGGCGATTTCATCGTAGGAGAGATTCTTCACGTTTCGCAACACGAGGACCTCTCTGTGTTTTTCGTTAAGGAGCTGCATGGCAGAAGCTACGCGATCCTGAAATTCGTTTGTGATGGCGACATCCTTGGGAGTCTCGACATCAGACGGAAAGATTTCCGCCAAAGTCGTCTCTGTTTCCCCGCCGACCGGCTGATCGAATGACACCGACTTGTCGCGCTTGCGGCGCCACCAGTACCAGTACCGGTTACGAGCCAAGTTAGTCGCGATTTGATACAGCCAAGTCGAGAAGCTCGAATCTCCTCTGAACTTTTCGAGCCCTCGATGAGCCCGGATAAATGCATCTTGAGTTACCTCTTCAGCGTCTTGCGTGTTTCTAAGAAGCTTGTGGACCATCGCGTAGATCCGATCCCAATACCTCGAAACCATTTCTTCAAAGGCGGCTTCATCGCCAGCTTTGAAACGCGCGACTAGAACTTTGTCCAGCGCGACTTCTTGAGCTTTAGTAGACATAGCAGTTTCGCCCCTAGGACGTTCCCTTTCTAATGTTGTTCCCAACTTTTCCTCCTTATTTCCTGACTCGATTTCAGCATTCCCGCTGGTCGATACACCCACCCCTCGCGATGCTTCGCTTTGGGGCCACACGTTGGTCGTCTCCCTCGCTCTTAATCTCGTCGATCGCATAATGTGGTCCAATCTGCGCTTGCCAAGGGCGGGATGCCTCGGCTTCACGCCTGCTAAGTAGTACGCGTAAATTGGGCCGACGGTTGCTATCTTTTCTCATATCAAGGAATTGGGATTTTTAATTCAGACAACACTAAGACGCCCCATACGGGAACCTATTCAAAAAAAGTTCCCCGCGTCGCCATCCTTCCATAAGCCACCCTCACCCAACACGCCTAAAATGGCGTCAGAATTCTTCGAAGCGCTCAGACGCAAAAAAGCGACCACCCCGCGATGACCGCTAAAATCGATTTCTCCTTACATGGCGGCGCCATACGAAGGTTAGGCGTAGGATCGCGTGCCGAGGATCTGTCGAACTTGCGCACGGGCGCCATCAAAACCCTGATCCGTGTCGATGATGTAGTCCGCCCGCAGCCGTTTTTCGCTGTCCGGGAGTTGGCGGGCAAGAATGCGG
>JBCCZW010000566.1:0-3319 GCA_039186805.1 Verrucomicrobiota bacterium | reverse complement strand
CCCACCGACGGTCCGATTAAAGGAACATCGTGACGTCGCATTCTCTCGCTATCCCACAGCGCCCAATAGCGCGGACCCTCCACTACGTCCGCCTCTGGCTCCCCGTCTCCCTACTCTACGGAAATCTCGCCCTCCTCTCGATCATAGACCGAGGCTATCACGCTCCCCCCTACGCCATCACTCTCAACGACAAGTTGCCCCACTTTCTCGCTTTCGCCCTCATCGGCACCCTCGTCCTCCGCGCCCTACAACCCCAACAAAACCGATTCATCCTCTGGCGAAAGGCCATCCTAATCACCGCCAGCCTAGGCTTCATCGACGAATTTCTTCAACACCTCAATCGCTCCCGCACTGGCGATCCTCTCGATTTCCTGGCAGATCTCCTGGGGGCTACCTTCGCCATCACAATCTACCTCCACCTCCACTGGTACCAAAAGCTCCTAGAGTTCCCTCTCCTCCGTCTCCTAATTCTTCATCAGCGATCTTAATTCTGATTCCCCTCTCTCTGATCTCCAAAGCCAGACCGGCTTCCCCTGGCAAACAAACTTGCCTCCCTCGCCCACATTGTGGCAAACCCATCGGCCTCAAAAACCGACAAGACCATGGAAAACGCCACAATCGACATCGAAACGCTCGTGCTAGATATCGCTCGCGACGCCCGCGAAGCTTCACTCCAGCTCGCCAACGAGCCAACCGAAAAGAAGAACAAGGCTATCCTCCGTCTCGCCGCGCTTCTCTCCGACAACGCGGATCTCCTCAAAGAGGAAAATGCCAAGGACCTCGCGGCAGCCGAAGAAAATGGCCTCACCAAGGCCATGATCAAACGCCTCCAACTCGACGACAAGCGCCTTAACTCCATGATAGAAGGCGCTCAGCAAGTCGCCGCGCTTCCCGACCCCGTCGGAGCTTCTCTCGACTCCTACCAGCACCGCCAAGGCTTCACCATCGAGAAAGTCCGCGTTCCCATCGGCGTCATCGGCATCATCTACGAATCGCGTCCCAACGTTACCGTTGACTGCGCGATCCTTTGCCTCAAATCCGGCAACGCCAGCATCCTCAGAGGCGGCAAAGAAGCCTTTCACACCAACATCGCGCTCGCCAAGCTCGTCACTCAATCTCTGCAAGACGCTGGCCTGCCCGAGAAAGCCTCCCAATTCATCCCCACCAAAGATCGAGCCGCCCTCAACACCCTCCTCAAACTCGACGACAAGGTCCAGTGCATCATCCCACGCGGGGGTGAAAGCCTCATCCGCTTCGTTGCGGAAAACTCGACCATCCCCGTCATCAAGCATTACGACGGCATCTGCACTCTCTATGTTGACAAAGACGCCGACGCGAGCCTCGCCGAGTCTATCGTCATCAATTCCAAGACTCAGTACCCCTCCGTCTGCAACGCCGTCGAAAACCTTCTTGTCCACAATGACCTCATCGACACCCTTCTTCCTCAGATCGCCAAAAGCCTGAAAGAAAAGGAAGTCGAACTCCGTGCCGACGAACGCTCCCTCGCAGCCCTTCAAAAAGCCGGTGTCGCCGCAAAGCCCGCGACCGAAGAAGATTGGGGAACCGAGTACCTAGACCTCATCCTTTCCATCAAAACAGTCGACGACTTCAAAGAAGCCATGAGCTTCATCAACCACTACGGAAGTTCCCATAGCGACGGTATCCTAACTGCGAATACGCAAACTGCTGAAGCCTTCCTAAACGGCATCGACTCTGCAACCGTCTACTGGAACGTCAGCACGCGCTTCACAGACGGTTTCGAATTCGGCCTCGGCGCCGAGATCGGCATATCCACCGACAAACTACACGCCCGCGGGCCAATGGGTCTCAACGAACTCTGCTCCTACAAATACAAAGTAGTCGGCAACGGTCAAATCAAGCAATCGTGAAGAAAAGAAGATAGACTTCAAATCGATGGGTTTTCTATTCTATTAACCTATAGATCTTATCTTTGAAGACTCTAGAGCCAAATCTCAACTCTGAGCTAAATTACCATGAATCAGTCTCTAAGGAATATTCTGGTTAAGTTGCGGAATAGATGGAGCTTCTCTAATACGATAAAGCAATCTCGAGATAGCTCAGTTGAAATTTCCGGCAACCTAATTGCTACGAAAGTTTTTATCGAAGGAAGCTCAGAACTCTACGTCGGCAAAGGATGTCGCCTAAGAAACGCTTTAATTCAAGCAAGAGGGAAAAACAACAAAATAGTACTATCCGAGAATGTATTCTTCTCAGGAAAAATCGAAGTCATTGGAGACGATAACGAGATCAGGATAGGTGAGAATACTCGAATAAACGGAGCAGACTTGTACGCTCACAATGGGACTGAAATCAGCATAGGTTTAAATTGTCTTTTCTCTACAAGAATTGATATACGTACGACAGATAGCCATCCCATCTTTGACTCAGACGGTAACAGAATTAACCCAGATCGCGACGTCCACATAGGCAATTGCGTCTGGATAGGCAGAGGTGCTTCAATCTTGAAAGGCTCGGAAATCGGAGACGGAAGTGTGATAGGTTCTATGTCCCTCGTTTCCGGCGATATTCCAAATCGTGTTATCGCAGCGGGTGTACCGGCAAAACCGATCCGAAACGATATCACATGGAAATTCTAGAAGCAGGGAGCTTTCGAGTCTCCTAACCTAAAAAGTTTAGACGGTTCAGTTTATTACTCCCCCTTCATTTCCTGCAAAAACTGCTGCCTTGTGATGTCATGCAGCGTCACCACCCCGATCACCCTTCCCGCGTCTAGGCGGCTGACCACCGGCAAGGCATACCACTCCGTATTCACAAACTGCTTCGCCACATCCTTGATCTTCATGTCTGGATACACCTTTGGAAAGGTCTCCGATATAAAAATCTCACGCACCAACTTATCCGGATCCGTTTGGCTCACCACTACGATACCCTTACGGTGAATCAAACCCACATACTTTCCATTTTCGTCCACGACCGGGTATACCTTAAAGCGCTCGTCCTTAATTTTCAAATACGCATGTTCCAAAGGCATATTCGCCTGCAGAGTGTGTACTGTATTCGTCATTACAGTACTGACCGGCAAATTCTGCCAACCCTGGCTCGGTCTCAACATCGGAAACTTCCGCAAATTGATCCCATCCTGCAAAAGCAAAGCCTCATAGATAGGCACATCCCGCAACCGATGAGAAATCGTGTATGCAATCAAGTTCGCCACCATGATCGGTAAAATCAAACTGTAGTCGCGAGTCAGCTCGAAGATAATCAGAATCGAAGTCACCGGAGCTCGAATCACGCCCGCAAACATCGCTCCCATTCCAACCAGGGCCAAAAGCGGAAT
>JBCCZW010000565.1:0-3325 GCA_039186805.1 Verrucomicrobiota bacterium | reverse complement strand
CTTTCCTGTCGCAGACTATATGCGTCCCGTCACTGCGGATCTTATGTCCCATGGGTTGCCCGAGTTTCGCCCAGACAGTCGCCGTCCCATCCTCCTTCAAACGCATTACATTCTCCCCTTCGGAAAAGTAAACGCGTCCATCCCACCCAACGGCTACGCCATCGATCCAATCAACACCATTTTTTGAATACAGCATCTGAGCCTGACCGACCTTAATCTCAGGCATCCGTCCTCCGCAACCTCCCAACAGAAACATCCCCGCAATAAGTCCGGCCGTAACTAATATTCGAATACGCATCTTTATCTCCTCCTATTTGCCGCTCAAAAGCTCTGGCAACCAAGTCGTCAAAAACGGCAGATAGGTAATCAACAACACTCCAATCGCGAAGATGCCCAACAAAGGCAACGATGCCCGAATCACCTGCCCAATGGGTTTGTTAAACCGATATGAAGCCAAAAATAAGTTCATACCAATCGGCGGCGTCAGATAACCCAGCTGCAGATTCGCCAAAAAGATAATCCCCAGGTGAACCGGATTGATCCCAAACGCAACGCCCAAGGGAACCATTAACGGCACAATCACGATGATCGCCGAAAAGATATCCATCAAACAACCCACAAAGATCAGCACGATATTCAAAGCCAACAGAAAAGTATACTTCGACTCAATCGTCGCCTCAGCCCACTCGCTGAGTCGATCCGGAACCGCCTCGAAGATCAAGTAATCGGTCAACCCCATCGCGACCCCCAAAATCAGCAGAACACCGCCAACTAGCAAGCCGCATTCCGCCATCATCTTTGGCATCTCCAATCGAAGGTTTACTTTCCGTATCCAGATTGCATCTACCAAGTACAAAAGACAGGCGTAGAACGCCGATACAGAAGCCGCCTCTACAGGAGTAGCGTATCCAGTAAACAACGCCAAGAGAGCCACGACCGGCAACATAAGCTCGCCCAAAGCCTTTACTAAGCTCCTCCCCACCAATCCCCAATCAGTGGGCTCGCTTTTGAGGGATTCTCTTGGCTGTTTCCAGATACCCCAGGCAATCGTCATTAAAACCAATAAAGCGCCAGGTATTGCCCCTCCGAGGAAAACATCCTCAAGGCTCAGACTCACCAGCTTCGTGTTAGTAGCGACTACGGCGTACAGTATCAAAGGCAGACACGGAGGAAACAAAACCCCCAAGGATCCCGCCCCCGTAAGCAAGCCAATCCCAGATCGATCGCTGTACCCAGCGGAGTTCAGCACCGGCATCAACAAGCCTCCTAAAGCCAGAATCGTGACTCCCGAGGCGCCCGTGAAGGTCGTGAAAAATGCGCACACCAGCACGGTTACGATCGCTGCCCCTCCCCGCACTCCTCCAAACAGGGCCTGAATCAGCGCAATTAAGCGCTTGGAGGAATCGCCCTGGGCCAAGAAATATCCCGCCAAAGTGAAGAGCGGAAGAGTTACTAAGAGCGGATTCGCGATAAACTGGCTGAAATTCAAAGCCTGTGTTTCGATCGTTACCTGTATTCGCTCTTCAAAATCGTATCCGCCCCATCCCCAATTCAAAATCAAAGCCGCTCCTCCAATAGTCACGTAAAGCGGCGCCCCGCAAACCGTCGCCGCGAAGAGCAAGATCAAAAGCGGCCAAACGAAGCCTTCCGTATCATCAAATCGCCCAGTAGCCAAAAAGTAGAGTCCCACACCCAAAACCAAAGGAATACCTCTCAACACCCACTTGTCGCCACTCTGCCACCACAAACGCAGCATAAGTAGGCTAAAGCCAATCGGCATCACCATCAGTGGCACCGAAAGAGGCACCCCCGGCATCAGCTCGCTCCCGATACCATCCGCTCGGATATACTGATAGCTCCCGATCGCCATAGCGAAGGTCACGAAGATCGAAACCGAAGCCGCAAAAATCGCCGCCACCTGGGACCACGGCGCCTTGAAGAATCTCGTTATGGAAGACAGGGAAAGCAAACGCTTCTCCCGTGCCGCAATCGCGCTCCCCATCATAGCCACAAACAACACGAGCTGCTGCAAGATCTCTGCCGCTGCGCCTAAGCCGGATTGAAACTGGCGCAACACCACTTCCAACAGAGGCAGCAACATCATCAGCGCCAAGCCCACCGCCAGCGCCCAATCTTCAAATACGCCCCAAAGACGCCGCGCCAACTTTACTGCTCCCACGACGCCTCCAGCGGTCTGCTCCGGCATCGCATCGCTTTCTTCTTCCGGCTTAGCCACAAAGGTTGGCTAGCAAGGCCACACCCAAACGCAAGGGGGAATTACTATCCCTTAGTCGCCCGGTACTCCTCTAAAATCGCTACAACCTTATCCCAGATATCAGCCGGCACCGTGTTATCGCGAATGTGGACATAAGCCTCCTTGGAAATCGCCTGCCATTGCTCGCGCGTTTCCGGCGTTAACGCGCTTACCTTCAAATTCCAATCATCGCGCATCACGCGGATCGACTCGACGCTCTCTGCCCGGCCCGATTCCTTCATCTCCAAAGCTGCTTCTTCCGCCGCCGCTCTGATCTTGGACTGCTGATCTGGCGTGTACCCATCCCAGGTCTTCTTGTTGACAATCACCGCGCCTACCATAGGCGCATAATTAAAATCGAGCATGTAGGGCGCTGGATTATATATCTGGCTCGCCAAAGCGTAAAAGGGGGGCATCGGTACCGTATCAATCAAGCCAGTACTCATGCTCGAATTTATCTCAGTACTCTCAATAGGAACCGGTCGAAAACCCATCTTCTTGAGCATAGAAGTCTGAGGAGCATCCCCAGCCCAAGTAAAGAGTTTCGACTTTCGCATGTCATCGGGAGTCAAAAGCTTGTTCTTACTAAATATCCGAACCCAGCCGGTGTCCAACCAACCCAAAACCACGAATCCCTTTGCTTGTATCCTTTCCTCAAATACAGGAGCCATCTTTTCCATCACATGCTCGAGCTCGTCGTAGTTTCGATAAAGCAAGGGGACCTGTTGAAGCACCGCGATGCTTTGATCAATCTCCGCCAGCCCAACCCCAGAAAGCAAAGCCGCATGAAGACGATTGATCTCCATCTTCTTGATCATCGCGCTTTCGCTGCCTTGCTGACCACTTGCGTAAACCAGAAGCCGATCCTCCCCGTCCGTCGCCTCGCGCCAAGACTGCCCCATTCGCTTGAGAGACTTATCGAAGGACGAGTCCTTAGGGACTAAAGTCGCCAATCGAACTGTTCCGCCTAAACTGAGAGCGGCTAGCGCGAAAATCGACATCGCGATCGTTAATCTACGGAGAATGCGGGTTACACCATTCATAAGCGTTCGTTTCTAAGGCTGAGTGAAT
>JBCCZW010000564.1:0-3331 GCA_039186805.1 Verrucomicrobiota bacterium | reverse complement strand
GGTCGATGGCCGCAGAGTCGGTCTTCCCCGGCGATCGCTCATAATCAATAATACTCTGCAACTCCTTGGCGCTGGGAAGCCGCCAATCGGAGTGTCCCGCAAACTCCATTTGCTCGGCATAGCCGAGGGCAGTGGGCCAGTCCATTCCTTCGACGCTGTCCGCTTTCATCCACATCAGGCCCGTCGCGGCATCGGTTATAGTTCCATCCCCGTGGTCCCTAAACTCGTTCTTGCCGTAGGCTACGTTGCCCCGCGTGTAGAGCGCCCGGAACTTCTTTTCCCTACGGCTTTGAGTGGGATAAGCCTTGATCCTTCCGTCCGCCAAGTTGAGACCGAAAAAGCTCTCTTGTCCCGTCATAATGGGCGATACGTTCACCGAGGTTGTCACAAACTGGGAATCGATCACTCTTTCGCCTTCTCTCGGATCCCCATATTCGAAATCGAAAACCGAACGATCAATAAAGGGGATCAGGCCTTCCGTCAGATTCGAATTCGGATCCGGATCCAAACCGTTGAACTGCATCAGCGAATAGATCTCCTTGATCGAAGGAACCCGCCAGTCGTCATAACCGCC
Organism: Verrucomicrobiota bacterium; assembly: GCA_039186805.1. Lineage (GTDB taxonomy): Bacteria > Verrucomicrobiota > Verrucomicrobiia > Opitutales > Opitutaceae > JBCCZW01. The sequence goes on along the minus strand of JBCCZW010000564.1, from coordinate 2,757 downwards.
CACTTCGCAAGTCTCCGCTCCGTCCAGAGCCTCCTGATAGGTCGCCTTGATTGGCGTCTTGGTCCACATCAGGCCGGTCACAAGATCGGTCACCGTCCCATCGCCATTGTCCTTATAACTCGGGCTCCGAGCCCCATACTGCCCATCCTGGCCAAAGTACCTCTCTCCCGCTTTCGGAAACTCAACCGCCTGACGATCGTCATAAGCATGAGTCTGATTAGAATCCACAATCGGATAGCTCAGCGTTGCTCCGAATGATGCAACAAGCCACCCACTCGCCAAAAATATAAGAAACGCCTTTTTCATAATCAAAGAGACCGAGGTCGCAGCAAATTTCCTTTCGCTACTCTGAACACGATGATCCCGCTCCCTAAGTTACAAATCTACCCCATCTATGCCCCAAAACCTAACAGCCTCCCTCACCTTCTTCTTAACCCTGGCCGCAAGTTCCTTCGCCCTCGCTGCCGGAAAACAACCCGACATCGTCTTCATCATCGTTGACGACTTGAATGACTACCTTTCCTGCTACGAGGGTCACCCCAACGCCAAGTCTCCCCACATCGACAGCCTTGCCGCCAAAGGAATGCGATTTACGCAAGCCTACTGTAACTCGCCCCAATGCCGCCCCTCCCGCACAAGCCTCAACCACGGCGTTTACCCTTTTAAGACCGGCATTTACTTTAACGCGAAGTCGCAAACGGAAGCCAAGATCGATACCCCTACCATCCAGCAGTTTTTCAAGGAGAATGGCTACCGCGTTGCCAGCGGAGGAAAAGTGCGCCACGGGGGACCCGGCAACATAGGCGACTCGCTCTTGAAGCGTCCCAAGGATCCCAAGCCTCCCGCGAGCGAAGATAAATTCCACGCGCTCAACCCGCCCAGCGACGGCTATCCGCTAAAGGTCGAGGACGATGAGATGGGAGACTACAAAGTCGCCACTTGGGCGATAGAAGAGTGGCAAAATCCGTCGGACAAGCCCCTGTTTATGTCCGTCGGTTTCTACCGGCCGCACCGCCCTCTTCAAGTCCCCGAAAGCTACTTTGCAGACTTTCCAATAGAGTCCATCAAACGCCCAGCCGAACCTGCTGAAGACGACTGGAATGACATGCCGCGATTCGCAAAAATGCTCGCTCGCAGCCACGCCCACAAAGACATGCATGCGGGCTTGAGCGATCACGAACACATCATGGCCCATCAACAGTGGGAAGCGACCCTCCAAGCCTACCTCGCCTCCATCGCATTCGTAGATCAGCAAATCGGACGCTTCCTCGATGCCCTGCAAAACAATCCCCGCAATCGCGAAACCTACATCATGCTGGTCAGCGATCACGGATGGCATTTGGGCGAGAAAAAGCACTGGTGCAAAGGCGCCATCTGGGAACAAACGACCCGCATCCCATTCATTGTTTCCGCTCCTGGGATTTCTCCCGGCTCCCAATGCGCTGAGCCAGCAAGTTTGGTAGATGTCTACCCCTCGCTCGTCGATTTCGCCGGTCTTCAAATTCCCTCCTATCTCGATGGGCAATCCGTCCTCCCGCAGCTCAGAGACCCTAGCATTAAACGATCCCCCGCCATATCATCCTACGGCGAAAGCAACACCGCCATACGCTCCAAGCGTTGGCGCTACATTCGCTACGAGGATGGTTCAGAGGAGCTCTACGATCATTCGAAAGATCCAAACGAATGGAGCAACCTCGCTACCAATCCGGAATTCGACGAAGTAAAGCAACGTCTAGCCGCTGCGATTCCCGACGATCAACATCCCGGCTTGAAAGTCCAAGACTGGTTCGACCGCTACCAGAGCGACTTCGGAAACTAACGCAGGCCCCGCTGCTTTCCGCATTCGCGTAGTTCTTGAGCGTGTATCCGCTCTGGTGGATACAAGTAGCTAAGCATAAAATGCGAAATCGAAGACTTCGCTATCCTAGGAGGGAAAATACGGGAAAGCATGCGGATCTCTCCCGAGACCACAGCCACATCGTTTCCGGAGAAGCATCAAAACGACCTAACGGGGACAGCCCAAATTCGGATCACTCTTAAATATTAATAGAAGTAAACATTAGGGTTGATACCTCACATTTCAGAGGCTAACCGAAAGAGGATGGCCAAAGTGAATCAGCAAAGGATCGCTGATCTTCTTGAGATCGACCGTACCACGGTTTCCCGCAGTTTTTCCAACCACCCGAAAATCAACCCGGAAACGCGAGCCCGCGTACTCGACCTCGCCGCCCAACTGGGCTACCGATATAAGGGACAACGCGCCAAGAAAGAGCAAAACAAGAGAAAGCTCACCGACATCGGCGTCCTCATCGGCGTCGGCGAAGAAATGACCGATATTCCAGCGACCTCGCAATATATGCTAAAAGGCATTAGCGAACGGGCCGCCGAAGAAAGCATCACTCTGGATGTTAAATACATCGACCCCGCCGAACTCGACCGGCAGATCGCCGCCGGTAAGACAGCAAGAAGCCTGTTGAGAGGCAATCGCCGCTGGAATGGCGCCATACTCATTTTCCCATTCACCACCGAAACCATCGTTAGGCTTTCCAAACGCGTATCCACCGTCTCAATCGCCGAAGACTATAACGAAGGTGGCATCGACTGCATCGACGTCGATCACCACGCCGGCGTCTTTAGCTTGGTAAATCACTTGGCTGCTCAAGGCCATAAGAGAATAGGCTTCTGCACTTGGACCTACTCGGTCGAGTCTCCCTGGCTGTATCGCAGATTCGGAGCCTACGTCGATAGCCTTTTCCG
>JBCCZW010000563.1:0-3343 GCA_039186805.1 Verrucomicrobiota bacterium | reverse complement strand
CGGATTGGATAGGCTTGGGTTGCACGATTGTTACCACTTACTAAGACGCGTTGGAAGATTGGTTTATGCGATCTAGCCGAGTAGCGTCTGGAATGAAGGCCTTTACGCGGGTTTTTGGCTGAAGTAATAGTAGATATACTCTACCCTGCGTCTGTGATAGGCAATTAGAGACTTTTTTTGCGCAACGATTGCGCAATCGATAGGTATTCAGATTTTGGGCTCAGCAAGGCATTCAATAATGCAGAACCGAACGTCCTCGCGTTTCATTGAACGTTTGCGGTTTCAGATCCAATAAATTTTGGGACTCTGAAGCGTTTCGCCGCTGCATTTGGGACATGCGGTTTCGAAGCATGGCTAGAGATCCCCCTCGCTGGTTCTCAGAACCGGTCTTTGCATAGTTGCTGCCGCTAGCGAAGACGGCTACGGCTGAGATAGCTAGATCGGCGAGCTTTTAAGCAAAGTCTATTATACCGATTGTAGAAACGCGTACATGGCGATAGTGAGCCCTATAACGAGGAAGCTTACGGGCGCGACAAATCGCCAGCTGTTCTCTGCGGGCTTTTCCGAACCGGCGTAAGCGACGACTTCCCTTGGTTTGATTAGCGAGAAGACCCACATGAAAATGATGAGGAATAAGAAGTTTATGCCGGCCAGGTGCAGCCAGTGAACCTTGTATCCGAAAATGTGATTATCGCTCACAAGACTGAAGAAGATGTAGGCGCTGGCGCCGAGGGGTACCGCGATCTTGGCGGCGATGGCGGGGATCTTGGGCAGCAGGATGCCGCCTATGATGATAGCGAGAAGCGGGATATTGAAGATGGCGGCGATCTTCTTCATAAAGCTAAAGAGCCCGCCGTCGGCTTGGGCGATGAAGGGGGCGGCGATCATCGCGAGGATTGCCAGAATTATTCCGAAGGTTTTTCCGGCAGATACGGTCTGGTTGTCGGTGGCGTCCTTCTTAATGATCCCCTTGAAAATATCGAGACCGAAGAGAGTCGCGCAGCTGTGAAGAGCCGAGTTGAAGGAGCTGAGGATAGCGCCGAACATGACGGCGCCGAAGAAGCCAACGAGCGCATTCGGAAGGACCGCATCGACGAGACGGGGGTAGGCGAGGTCGCCATCGGTGAGGTCGCCGCCGAACATTTCGAAAGCGATCACGCCGGGAAGGACGAGATAGATTGGTCCCAAGAGTTTCAATACGGCGGCCCCCAGGATACCCTTTTGACTATCGACGAGCGACCTCGCCCCGAACGTTCGCTGAACGATGGCTTGATTGGTGCACCAGTAGTAGAAGTTTATAAGCAGCATGCCGGTGAAGAGGGTGCCGAAGGGGATTTCCGTATCGCCGTGCTGGATGGGGTGAAACTGTTCAGCCTGATTCTCGACGAGTCGATCGATGCCGCCTCCGAAGCTTCCATCGCCTAGAGCGATGATGCCGAGAACCGGTATTAGGAATCCTCCGATTAGGAGACCGATGCCGTTAATGGTGTCGGAGATGGCGACAGCTTCCAAGCCGCCGAAGATGGCGTAAGCGCCTCCGACGAGGCCGATGCCCCAAATCATGATGATGAGAGCGGTGCCTTGGTCGACTCCCATGATCGTGGAGACGTCGAAGAGCCCCTCTAGGCCGATCGCTCCTGAGTAGAGCACGAACGGCAGAAAGCCTACGCAAAGAGTGAGAAGAAAGACGAAACTCACGATTTGACGTACCGTGGCGTCGAATCTGTTTTCTAGAAACTGGGGAATGGTGGCAATCTTGCCGCTCCAATATCTAGGGAGAAAAAAGACGGCCATGACGACGAGCGCGATCGCGGCGATCACTTCCCATGCCATCACTTCGAAGCCGTGCCGGAAGGCGCCTCCGTTGAGGCCGACCAATTGTTCGGTGGAGAGATTGGTGAGCATCAGGGAGCCCGTGACCACATACCAGGGGAGCTGGCGACCCGCCAAAAAGTAAACGTTGGCGTCTTTTTGATCGTCGTTCTTCGTTTTGAGGTAGGAGACGATCGCGACGACTAGGGTAAAGGCGAGGAAGGACAAGATTGCGAACATGGGTGGCCATTGTGGGGAAGCGGACCGTCTATTGAAGGAAAAAATTGGCGTATCAGGTAGAAAACTAGCTTGTATACGTATGCTGAATACGAATGAGCGTTTGATGGCGGGCCGTATCGCTGTCAGTCTGACATAGCGCGTTTTCTTGCTAGTAGTCTGAGAGCGGATACAGCTGAAAAGCGAGCGAGTCTGATGGCCCGCAAGAGAATGCTTGAGGCTCTTCCTAGGGATTTCGAGGAGTCCGCGATTTTTTCTGAAGACAACGAGGGTTGGCCGGACTTCCGAGATTCCAGCATCAGAGAAAACAACCTCTCTGCTATGCGCGCAAATCGTGGTCACCTGACCAAGATTCCTGCGCAAGGATGTTGCTTGCAGAGGTGGTCGTTTACTCTACCGTGGGTGCGAATCTCTTGTATAGCAACGAAAGGAATCCTATGAAATTAGGCACTAGATCTCGCGTATTGCTTGATGTGATACTTACGGCGAGTATTGATGCACTGGACTTTGCCGCTTTTCCGAAGCGGCACTTGTATGATGTTGGCGGTTGGTCGGATGATCGGGCGGCGAGAAGACGATTAAGGTGTATGCGCGATAAGGGGTGGATCGTTTGGAATGAGGCCGAGAGCGCGGATGACTGGGTTTTGAAGCTGACGAAGGAGGGAAGGGACGTTTTGAGGGAAGGGGTTGATCCTGAAGATTTCTGGGCGCGATCTTGGGATGGAAAGTGGAGGCTGATTGCGTTTGACCTTCCGGTCGAACGGCGGAAGTCGCGAAGAGAGCTGCTGGCATGGCTCCATTCGAAGCGATTTGGGAAGCTGCAAGAGAGTCTTTGGGTAAGCCCTGATTTCAGGGATGAATGGACGAAGGAACTGGAGCTGGCTAGCCTGGATCCCAGAGAGATTTCGTTTATCGAAGGACACTCATTTGCGGGGAGCGATGATTTGGAGTTTGTGAAGAAAGCTTGGCGTTTTGGAGAGATCAATGCTGGCTATCGTCGCCTGCTAGACTTTCATGCGAAGGTGCCGGGAAAGAAGAGCGAAGGCGCGATTGCGGCATGGATTCGAGCAGAGAATGCGATTTGGAGGGATGTTTTCGAAAAGGATCCCTTTTTGCCTGATTCGTTGCTCCCCAATGGATACTTGGGCAAGCGAGCTTTAGCTGCTCGAAAGGCTGCTTATTCGAAAGCGCTTAGCTAGCACTTTTGTTGACACCCTTGGCAGGTGTAATCGCTGTCGCTGAGCAGGAATCTTGGTCAGGTGGCCGCGATTCGCGCGCGCTGTTGGGGGGGTCG
>JBCCZW010000562.1:0-3362 GCA_039186805.1 Verrucomicrobiota bacterium | reverse complement strand
TTTAGCGTTTGGGGGAATGGACGATCAGGGGCAGTTGTTTTCGGGAGAGGAGGATATTGATCTCATTGCCAGAAAGCATGGGAGTGGCGAAGCGGATATTGGGCGGCAGCCTTTGGCTGCGCGGATGCGGCCCCGGAATTTGGGTGAAATTGTGGGTCAGGAACATATCTTAGGCGAAGGGAAGCTGTTGCCGCGTCTTGTTTCTACGAATACGTTCGGGAGCTTGTTGTTTTATGGCCCCCCCGGGTGCGGAAAGACTTCGATGGCGGAGGCGATCGCCAATGAGACGGAGAGTCGTTTTGTCCGGATCAATGCGGTTATGTCGAATGTGGCCGAACTGCGGCAAATTTTGTCAGCAGCTAGGCGTGTTGAAAAAAAGGATACAGTGCTGTTTATCGATGAGATCCATCGCTTCAATAAGTCGCAGCAGGATTTGCTTTTGCCAGATGTGGAAGCGGGAAATATCCGCTTGATTGGCGCGACGACGCACAATCCCGGCTTTTACGTTAACGCGCCGTTGTTGAGTCGGAGTCATCTATTTCGGCTGGAGGCTCATTCGCCCCAAGCGGTGGCGAAGAAGATGGCGGAGGCTTTATCGGATCAGGAGCGTGGTTTTGGCAGGCAAGGACACGTTGCCTCGGAAGAGACTTTAGTGGGATTGGCTCAGTTGTGCGATGGCGACATGCGCCGCGGGTTGAATGCGTTGGAAGTGATCGCAATGGGGCTGGAGGATGGCGAAGAAGTTTCGCCAGAGGCGATTTCCGTATTCGCTGCGGAACGACAGATACGCTATGATGCGGATGAGGATGATCACTACGATACGATATCGGCCTTTATAAAGAGTATGCGGGGAGGGGATCCTGATGCGGCTTTGTATTGGTTAGCGAAGATGTTGGCGGGTGGCGAGGACCCTAGGTTTATTGCGCGGCGTTTGATTATATTCGCTTCAGAGGATGTGGGTTTGGCAGATGCCCAAGCTTTGCCTTTAGCGGTGGCGACGCAGCAAGCTTGCGAGTTTGTGGGTTTGCCGGAGTGTCAAATTAACTTGTCTCATTGTACCGTTTACATGGCGTCGGCGCCTAAGAGCAATTCTACTTATAAAGCGTTGCATGAAGCTCAGGCTGCGATCAAGGAAGGTCCGGTGCAAGAGGTGCCGGTTTGGCTGCGAGATAGTGGAGGAATGGCATCGAAGCGGTTGGGGAATTCCCAAGATTATGAATACAGCCACATGGTTACCGAGAATATCACGGGTCAGGATTATATGAATGAACCGATGCCGTTTTTCGAAGCGAACCGCTCTGGGCAGGAATCGGCGATTGCAGATCGCTTGAATCGATGGAAGAGATTGAAAAGCGAATTGAAGAAAGCGCAGAGGAAATGATCGTAGATAGTCTGGAGAACTGGAAACTGTATAAGTTTGGAGAGGCTTGGGAAAAGGCTTTCGCGTTTTTAGAGAGTTTGAGTGAGGACTCTGAGGAAAGGCGTTATGAGATTGATGGCGACGATGTCTTTGGGATTGTGATGAGTTACCCTACAAAGGCTGAGGATGATGACGACGCGGTTTTGGAAGCGCACCGGAGGTACGCGGATATCCAGATGTCGCTAGTGGGTTCTGAGCGGATTGCGGTTTATCCTACATCGAGCTTGAATTCGAAAGATGAATACGATGTGGAGCGAGATGTAGCGTTTTTCGAATATGAAAAACCGGCGGCGATTCAAGTGGGGAATGAGCCAGGAACATTTACGCTTTTGTTGCCGCAGGATGCGCATATGCCTCAGTTGTTTACCCGGCAGAAGGGCGATGGCGTGAAGAAGGTGGTGGTGAAGATCGCGGTGGAGCGGTTGGCCTTGGGGTGAGGAGGTGGAGTTGGGACAGAAGCGCGGCGCTGATGCTTGTGGGCTTTTTTGAGTCGGACTGAAGTCCGACCTCCTTTTTAGTTGGGACCGAAATCGGCGTAGCGGAAGAGGACGAGGGAGGTGCGTTGATCGTGAGGACTAGTGCATACGCGCTCGTAGGCAAGGGGAAGATTGGGGAGGACCTTGGTGAAAGCGGATACGCGCACCAATATGAAAGTAGGCTTGTATACACTGAAATCGATGCCTTCAAGGGCGGCGTTTTCGTAACCTAGGAGATTGAGGGCGAGGAGTTCGAAGTCGCTGGCGAAGGAGCTGCGCTTTAGGATGCGGTCGATGCTGTCGGTGTTGATATAGTAGACCTGCTTGCCGCGCTGGGCAGGCGGCTGGATGGGAGCGTCTGGGTTTTGGTTGGCGAGCTTGGAGAGTTCGCGCCGGACAGAGGCGGAGGGTGGGCGGCCTATGATTTCGAGGTACGAGTCTTCGAGGGAGCGCTCGGTAGCGGCGACGTTGACGGTAGCGCTTTTGCGTTTTTTGCGGCATTTTTGGAAGAGGTGCGGCCAGGGTTCGACGAGCAGACCTTCCCATTTTAAAGATTTCTCGAGATAGGGAGTAAGTGAGTTTTTGCCGCCATCGCGGGCTCCGATCTCAACGAATGAGCCGTTGGGCCGATCGAGATAGGGGAGAATCGACTGGGTGTGGGGACGCAGCGCTCCTAGGGAAAAGAGGCGATGGAAACCTTTCCAACTGTTTGGTTTAGGAGTATGTTGCGTCTGGGCCAAAACTTAGGAGATATGCTTGTGTTTCGACCGAGTTGAAGGCGGGTTTAGGGAAAGTAGAGTCCTTGCCTAGATGAGGGGTCTGCCTAGAATGATTGGAGGGGAATTCGTAAAAAGAGCCTGAAAAAGAGGTATTCGATGCGAGCGTTGCTTGTGGCCTTGAGTTGGTAGGCTGGGTAATTGTAAATCGTTTCATGATTTCGTCTATCGTTATCACGCTAATCGGCCCTGACCGATCTGGTCTCGTTGAGGAAATTGCTAGAACAGTGGCTTCAGGAGGCGGAAATTGGCTAGAGAGCCGATTGAGTCACTTGGGCGGTCAGTTTGCCGGTATGGTGCAGATTGAGGTGGCCGAGGATAAAGTGGCGGAATTGAAGTCGGCCTTGGAGGGGTTGGCTTCTCATGGTTTGGAGGTGGTGGTTTGCGATGCGACGACTGCAGATATGGAGGATTGCGATCAGGTGGCTCTCGTGGAGATTGTAGGCCATGACAGGTCGGGGATCGTGAGCCAGATTTCGTCGGCATTTGCCGCCTTTAAAGTTAATGTCGAGCGTTTAGACACGGAAAGAAAAAGCGCTCCGATGACGGGCGAAGCGCTGTTCGAGGCGAAAGCGAGGGTTTGCATACCCTCGGAGGTGGATCTGGGGAATTTGAGCGACAAGCTTGAAGAGATTGCTTCGGATCTAATGGTTGATGTGACAGTCGAAGTGGAAAAGTAGAGTATTGGAG
>JBCCZW010000561.1:0-3370 GCA_039186805.1 Verrucomicrobiota bacterium | reverse complement strand
TTTATTCGCTTTGGGTTTAATACCCCGAAGCTTGCTTCGGCTTTTTTGTTTGTGAGTATGAGTAATGGATAGTCGCTACATTCACAAGAAGCGCAATGTATCAGTGCTGATGTATCATTTGGTATGCTCTGCCAAGTACCGTCGAGCGGTGATGAGCAAGCGCGTGGATGAGCTTCTTAGGGACGTATGCCTTGAGATTGAGAAGCGCTGGGAGATCTATTTTCTGGAGATTGGCGTTGATGGCGACCATGCTCATTTCCTGATTCAGTCTGTACCGATGTACAGTCCCTCGAAGGTGGTCCAGAAGGTGAAGAGCGTGACGGCTCGGGAGGTTTTCTCTCGCGCTCCTGAAGTGAAGGAGAAGCTCTGGGGTGGAGAGTTTTGGGGCAAGGGTTATTTCATGAACACGGTGGGACAGCATGGTAGCGAGAAGGTGATTGCGGCCTACGTGAAAGGGCAAGGTGAGAGGTCGGACTATCAAATGCTGCACAAAGGTCAGATGAACCTTGGGCTGTTCTAATTAAATGCCCCGTAGCTTGCTGCGGGGATTCTTACTCGTCAAATACCTTGCTTCTCGGGTTAATCGTAATTGGGTTGTGGCGACAGGATAGTTGCTACCCAAGTCTGCTTGTGCAGGAAGCCATACAACAGTTATTTACCCCGATGGGCTTGTTCCTCATCATTCTGGGAACCTCTCTCGGAATATTTGTGGGAGCGGTACCGGGTTTGACGGGAACTATGCTCATCGCATTGATTTTGCCGCTGACGTATGGGGCGAATCCTCAGTATGCGCTCACCTTACTGATCAGCGTTTATGTCGGAGCGGTGAGCGGGGGAATGATTACATCGATCCTGCTTCGCATGCCTGGGACGCCAGCTTCGATCGTGACGACGTTCGACGGCTTTCCTATGGCGCAGAAGGGGCAGGCGGAAAGGGCGCTTGGCCTAGGGGTTATGGCTTCTTTTGTGGGAGGGATTGTTTCGTGGATATTCCTCGTGATCTTGGCGCGGCCTATCGCGCTCCTATCCACTAAGTTTGGTCCCTTCGAGTATTTTAGCCTGGTAATGATGGCTCTGGTTTTGATCGCGAGCATCGGCGGCAAGTCCATTTCTAGGTCCCTGTTTTCGGGATTTCTTGGAATTCTCCTTTCCATGCCGGGCATTGCGGCGGCGACGGGGGAAACGCGATTAACCTTTGGGATACCGAGCCTGATTGACGGTTTTAAGTTGCTGCCGGTGCTGATTGGGCTCTTTGCGGTAAATCAGATTTTTCGCGATATCATCGACATCAAGAATGAGAGCGAGATGGAGGCGATTGAGACGAGAGGAGTCGCCTTGCGTTTGAAGGACGCTATCGATCATGGATTCAATCTCATCCGCTCATCGGTCATTGGTACTTGGATTGGTCTTCTTCCGGGTATCGGGGCGAATATCGGGTCTGTTACGGCTTACACCGTGGCGAAGAGTTCTTCCAAGACCCCTGAGAAATTCGGTACGGGCCATGATGAGGGTGTCGTTGCCGGCGAGGCGGCGAACAATGCGACGATCGGGGGGGCTTTAATTCCTTTGATTTCTATGGGGCTGCCGGGATCGGTGGTGGAAGCGGTGCTCTTGGGCGCGCTCGTTATACATGGCTTGCAGCCGGGCCCGCGGTTGTTCGACGAGCATCCGGTTATGGTCTATACCATCATGGGCGCGATGCTTTTGGCGAATATCGCGATGGTGTTGATCATGCGGTTTTCTATGAGAGGGCTCGCGAAAATCTCCAAGATTCCGCGAACCTATATGCTCCCGGTCATTCTTGTATTTTGCGTCATCGGATCTTTCGCGCTTTCGAACCGACTCTTTGACGTTTGGGTGATGCTCGGTTTCGGGGCGCTGGGATTCGTATTGGAGAGCAATAGGATTCCGCTCGCGCCCTTCGTTATCGGCTTTGTGCTGGGTCCCATTGCGGAGGAGAATCTCACCTCTGGGCTCATCGCGACCAATGGTTCTTGGCTGCCGCTCGTTACGCGTCCGATTCCTCTGATTTTTCTCTTGGTCGCCTTGGCGATGTTGGTTCTTCCCATGATTCGGAAGAGATTTTCGAAGACCGCAACCCCTGACGCAGTCGAATGAAGTTAGCCCGGATTATCATTTCGACTGTGGTTTCGATCTCGATCGTTCTTCTAATCGTTTGGAGGATTTCGCAGTTTTCAGGGGCTGGGCTAAGCGAGTTTCCCAATCAACCGATTCAGGTAGTGGTACCTTATGCGGCAGGCGGAGGGACGGACGTGTTTGCCCGGACGCTTCAGAAGTCGATCAATGCGAATGAGAATCTTCCTCAGCCTTTCGTCATCATCAATCAGCCTGGAGGAGTGGGCACGATCGGTTCCCGTTTCGTCTTGGGTTCGCGTCCAGACGGCTATCGGATTCTCTGTATCAACGATGTGGTGATCACCACCCAACTTTCCGGTACTGTCAGCTATGGACCGGAAGACTTCTTTCCCATCGCGCAGACGGGAAATATGACAACTATGGTAGTGGTACGCGAGGACTCTCCTTTCGATAATTTGTCGGACTTGCTGGATGAAGCTGAAGCTAATCCCAAGAGTCTGCGATTCGGAGCCGACGCTGGGTCTCCGGCGTTTTTCAATGCAAAGGTGATCGAGCGTTTGCGACCTGGCGCGGAGGTTAACTATATTTCGAGCGGCGGGGGACAGAAACGAATTACTCAGCTTCTGGGTGGGCATTTGGATGTCGCCATATTTTCCATCGGCGAGTTCAATGGGTATCGAGCTTCCGATGGGACGCCACCCGATCAGAATATCAAGGCGATTGCCGTGCTGGATGGAGAGCGCAGCCGTTTTTATCCGGATGTGCCGACGGCGACTGAGCAGGGCATACCGATCTACTCGGGGAATGCCTATTATTGGTTTGCGCCTAAGGGGACTCCGTCTCCGGTGATTGAAAGACTTGCCGGTATGTTTGAGCGCGCTTTGGACGATCCGGCCGTGCTTGCGGCTTTTGAGCAGCAGTCGATTGGACTCGCGTTTCGAAAGGGCGACGCGTTGGTCGAATTTTTGAGTAAAAAGAAAGGAGACATGGGAAGTTTCGAATCTGAGCAAGCCCCTGAGATACCCAATTTCCCGAGTTGGGTGATCGGCATTCTTTTGGTTTTGGGTCTTTTGATCGTTACTGGAAAGTTGGGTAAGTTGGAAGCGGATGGGGCGGCCCGGTCGGGCGAAATCAAGATCGCCTTGATGGCCGCTTCGATTATGATTCTATATATCGGCTGCTTGCAGTTCGGCTTGCCTTATGGGCTGGTGACGACGCCAGCGCTGTTTCTACTGGGGGCTACGTTGGCGGGATGGAAACAGACTCGGATGTT
>JBCCZW010000560.1:0-3379 GCA_039186805.1 Verrucomicrobiota bacterium | reverse complement strand
TGCCCCGCGGCGCGCCACCTATTTGAGAGGCAGATCTGGTCTTGGTAGCGCCTTTACCCTTAGCGACTATGGAAAATCAAAATGCAGAAAAGAGCCCGCTGAACAGTATAGAGGATTGGGAGGACTTCGTTGAAGGGGCCGCTTATCCGGAGCCGCATAAGAGGCTGAAGGAAAGCTACCGCAATTACGACAATCCCGCGCGGGATACGGTGCGGGAATTCTATCGCCTGAACCACAAGTATCAGACCTTCGACTTCGTGAAGGAGAAGAAGCAGGAATTCGTTTTTTCTCAAAATACGAGGAAGTCGATGAGCGTGCTGGAAGCGATCAACTACTTGAATACTCTGGTGGACGATTCGGATCCGGATATCGATCTTCCCCAGTTGCAGCATCTACTGCAGACTTCCGAGTCAATTCGCCAGAAAGGCTATGAGGATTGGTTTGTACTGACTGGACTGATACACGATTTGGGTAAAGTGCTATGTTTGTTTGGGGAACCTCAATGGGCGGTCGTGGGAGATACGTTTCCGGTGGGTTGCCGATTCAGCGACAAGATTGTGTATCCGGAATTCTTTAAGGACAATCCGGATAATGAGCACCCTGTTTATAGCTCAAAACTGGGCGTCTACGAAGAAGGCTGCGGCTTGAGGAATGTAGAGATGAGCTGGGGGCACGATGAATACATGTATCATCAGGTTAAGGACTTCTTGCCCGAGCCCGCACTGTACATGATTCGCTATCACTCTTTTTATGCCTGGCATCGTGAAGGCGAGTATTCATATCTCTTGGACGAGCATGATCACGAGATGTTGCCTTGGGTTAAGAAGTTCAACCCTTTCGATCTTTATACTAAATGTCCGGTCGAACCGAATTGGGAAGAACTGAAGGAATACTATTCGGAGTTGATAGGCCGCTACCTACCTTCGGTGATGCATTGGTAGGGCGAGCGCTGCAACGGTTTCAGGGGCGGCTCTTTGACCAGGGCGTTCGGACAAATTGAATAGTACGAAGTGAGCAGACCGAATATTCTCTTTCTTTTAAGCGATGAGCACAGCTTTCGCTTCATGTCCAGGTTCAGCGAAATGCCGTTTGGAGAACCTGTGCAGACGCCTTCTTTGGATCGTTTGGCTGAACGGTCGGCGGAGTTTATGAACGCTTATTGCCAGATGCCCCTTTGCACGCCGTCGCGACTTTGCCTGCTGACAGGGCGCGAGGCGAGAAGAGCGGGAGCTTGGACAAATGGTTCGACCCTGGATCCTGAGTTGACGACCTTGCCGCAGTGTTTGGGAGAGGCAGGTTATGCGACTTGCTTGGTCGGCAAGATGCATCTGGGCGGCTGCAATCAGATGGCGGGTTTTCGCGATCGTCCTTACGGCGACTTGACGGGAGGTACGGGGCATCAGGGGCAGGAGAAACCGGATTGGTACGAAGGGAGCAGATTTCGTTGGCGTATTGACAATGTGGGCGCGTTGGAGGCCCCCGAGAGCGTACTGCAAGAGCATGTGGTGGCTCAGGAAACGATCGCTTGGGTGCGGGAACAGCGATACAGGGATCCAGAGACGCCTTGGTTTCTCTGCGCGTCCTTCAGCCGTCCCCATTTTCCGCTTACAGCTCCGAAGCGTTGGCTAGACGAGTATCCGCCCGAAAAGATCACGCTGCCCAAGGCTCCGGCGGCGGGAGATTCCTTTCATCATCCCTCCTGCGAGCGCTTGCGTAAGGAGTTCGAGGTCGATGCTTTGACGCAAGAGGAGACCATGAGAATGCGTTCCGGCTACTTTGCTTGCGTGAGTTATTTGGATGAGATTCTGGGGGATCTGCTGGATCGGTTGGAGCGTAGTGGAGATTTGGATAATACGGTGATTGTTTACACTTCGGATCATGGTGAATTGGCGGGCGAACATGGCGGTTGGTGGAAGCATTCGTTTCATGAGGCGAGCATTCGCGTGCCGTTGATCCTATCGATGCCAAGCCATCGGAAGGGAGGGAAGAAGTCGGCTCGCTTGGAAACGCCTGTTTCGCTGGTCGATTTGTTTCCGACTTTGTGTCGGCTCGCCGGAGCGGCTTATCCTTCCGATTTAGATGGTCGGGATCTGAGCGAGTCCGTTCTAGAGGGAGTGGAGCCTGAGAGTAAGCCGGTTGTATCCGATAACTTGGTGCCGCGATGGGGCGCGGGGGCGGAGTTTCGAATGGCGAGGGAGGGGCGCTATAAATATGTCCGCTTTCGGAGCGGGTCTGAATTGCTCTTCGATTTAAGCGGCGACCCAGAGGAGCAAAAAGATCTGATTCTAAGAGGGATGGATGAGGCGGCGGAATCTGCTTTGGGCAAGCTGCGTCATTTTGTAGAGACGACGATGGACTTTGACGCCGTTGAGCGGGAGCGCGTCGAGTGGTCTCATCGGCTTGTAGAAGAGTATCCGCTTTCCAATCACAACTCGCATGGAAACCACTACCGAATGCCTGATGGGTCGATCGTTTATGCAGATGGCTGCTTCTATAGTCCGGACGTGATTGCCGATGGGATGCGAGATATCGTAGGGGATCTTGAAGCGAGGACTCGCGATAGCGCGGCTAAGGTATAAGCTTAGGCTCGATTGATGTCCGTTTCTTGCGCTAGTTGCCGGATGCTTGGGGGTCGTTGTTGGAGAGGGAGCCAAACGATTTTTTGATTTGGGTATTTCTCGGTCGTTAGAGCGATTGTGGGGTTTTTGGTAGGGGAGAGGGTGGGCGCTTCGCGTTTGCGCTTTGACATTGGGGCTTTCATGGACTGTTTGTCGGTAAAAAATGGATCCTGAAGTGGATAGTACAGGTAGGTTGTCTCAGGCGTCCTCGGAGATGCTTTTTGGGGCCTTGCTGCAGCAGACGCAGGACCAGGTGTATTTCAAGGACAAGCGCAGTCGCTTTGTAAAAGCGAGCGATGCGGTGGTGGAGAAGTTGGGAGCGAAGTCGATGGATGATTTGATTGGCAAGAGCGATTTCGATTTTTTTGCGGCGGAGCATGCCCAGCGGACTTTTGACGCAGAGCAGCGGTTGATGACGGAGGGCAAGCGCTTGACCAATATTACGGAGAAGGAGATTTGGCCGGATGGGACAGTGACTTGGGCTACTTCGACGAAGATTCCGCTCTATTTGGGCGAGGGAAATCTCGTCGGTTTGATGGGAATTACTCGGGACATTACGGATCGAGTGAAGGCGGAGCAGGCTTTGGAGGAAAGCCGTGAGCTGCTGCGTCGCAAGAACGAGGTGATGGAAACTGATTTGGAGAATGCCCGTCGTATCCAGAAAAGCCTTATTCCGGGGCCTATTCCGAATTTGTATTTCGCTGAGGTAGGGGTGGTGAATCAGGCGATGATGGATGTGTGCGGGGACGTAATCACCTTTC
>JBCCZW010000559.1:0-3396 GCA_039186805.1 Verrucomicrobiota bacterium | reverse complement strand
TAGCTCGCTTGCTCGTTGGCTGCTGTTCTCGATAACGTTAGCGAATTTTAGCTGGTTTTTGGGGAGGCCTTGGCTTTTGAGGAATTGGGAAGCGAGAACGAGAGGCGTAAGAAAATTGTTGAACTCGTGGCAGACTGCTGCGGCTAGGGCGCCGAGCGCTTCACCTCTTTGCGATTTCAGGAAGCGTTCTTTTATGAAGTAATAATCAGCGCGGTTTTCAATTAGATAGAGTGTGGCGGTGGATTGGGTTGGCGCTTGAAATCGAGTGATGCGTATGCGAACGGAACCATTCTTCTTGCGGATTAGGTTGGCTTCGGCGCTTGGGCAGTTGGAGCTAAGAGAGTCGATCGAGTATCCCTCTTCAAAGGAGATGAGTTCCGTTAGCTTTGATGGGCAGTTTTCCAGCGAAAGCAGGTCATCAAAAGCTAGGTTGCTCCAGGTCAAGCATCCCCCGTCCGATTCGAAGATAGGAATCGGAAAATCCTTCAAGATGGCATGGGCGGAAACTGGGGTTTCCTCTGCTCTACCCAGAGGAGTAAGCATCGAGCAGCTAAAGGGTTTCTTGTTAGTTAAAAGCTAGTTGCGAAGCAATCGCACGGGTTTAGAGAAGGAGATGAAATCGGAATTGTTCCCGAGTAGCAAGAACTCGTTGTTTTAAGAGGATGGTTCTTTCCTTAGCTAATGAGTCGAATGAAATGTTAGAAGAAGTAGCTAAAGAAAAGGCAGGTCTCGATGACCTGCCTGAAATAAGAGCTTAGCGATAAAGGACAAGTTCGACACGTCTGTCGCGAGACATGTCGGCAGCCGATCCTCCTTCGATTGCCTCTTGGTCGCCTTTTGAAGTGACGTCGAGGCTTGAGGCGCTGATTCCGAGGGTTTCTAGGTACGACCTTACTGCGGAGGCGCGACGATCGCCCAAAGCCAGGTTGTACTCGGCGGTGCCGCGCCAATCGCAGTGTCCTTCTAGTACAAGACGATAACTTGGATTGCGCTTTAAGTCCTCGGCAGCTTGCATCAGCTTCGAGCGCTCTGAGGTCTTTATCGCTGACGATTCGAAGTCGAAATAGATCGGTTGAAAAACGCCATATTCGCCTGCGCCTTCGGGGCGTTCGCCACCAGGGCCGATCGCATCAGTAAAGATATCTTGTCCATCTACTGAACCTCCTGCGGCGCCGGTACTTCCGATTCCACCTTCCGGATAAGTATCGTAAGGCACTGGCGCGACTTTGTGCTTACAGCCGACGAATCCGACTGATAGGGTTGCTGCGATTGCGAGGATAGCGATTTTCTTCGAATACATATTTCCTTAGTTACCCTTCCATTAATTGTTCGACTTAACATTTATGTTGTCCTTGAGGGGCTGAATTCAAGATCGTTATCAGCGTTTTTTGAGGAAAATTGAGTTTTGGATACCAAGGAACGTATCGTATTGTTAGATAATGGGTCTGTACGGGCCGCATCCACCTTAGAGTTAAGGCGAATAGCTGCTGAGTTGTCTCGCCAATTGAGCGAAGAGGTGTGGCCGGTTTCTCTTCAGCATTCAGATAAGGTGAGCGAAACAGAGTTGTCTGGCGAAGCAGCGCGGACGTGGGTAGAGTTCTTGAAGGAAGCGGAGGGGAGTAGCGTGAAGCGCCTTCGCGTGATTCCTTTATTCTTCGGTCCCTCAGCTGCGGTGACGCGGAGAGCTCCGGCTTTGGCTCGGGAGGCTTTGGGTGGCGATCAGAAGATGCGCTTAACTTTTGGCGAAACGCTGGCGAATACAGATGGGTGTTCTGATCTGGCTGAGGTGATGTTGGAGGGTGTATGCGGAATTTTGGATACAATTGAGAAGACAGAGCGCCCGATCATACTGTTGGTGGATCACGGAAGCCCTAACCGAAAGGTTGCTGAATGTCGGGACGGCGTGGCGACAGAACTTCGGCAAAAGCTTGGAAGCAAGGTGAGCCGGGTAGTTGCCTGTTCGATGGAGCGTCGAGAAGGAGCGGCCTATGACTTTTGCGATCCGCTGCTGGGGGCGGCGCTTGACGATCTGGCTCGTGAAGGTACGCGGGAAGTGATTGTTTGCTTAATGTTCTTTTCTCCTGGGCGGCATGCGGGACCTGGGGGCGACATTGCCGAAATCTGCGAGCAGAGCGAATTTTCGAAGAAAGGGGGAAGGATTCGGTTTACGCCCTTGGTGGGCGCTTTGCCGTCTTTGGTGGGATTGTTGGCAAAGCGTTTGCCTGGAAAACAAGAAGCGTCCTCCCGTTGAGGAGGACGCTTAGAATTAGGGGAAGTCTCGTTTTGATAAGCTATAAAATATTCTCAACTTCTATGAGACCGTTTTGCATGGCGTAGCGCGTTATGCTGGCGACGTTGTGGAGGTCCAGCTTGCGCATCATGTTGGTGCGGTGATTGTCGACGGTCTTGACGCTGAGTCCCAGCTTTTGAGCGATCTCTTTGGTGCTGTTTCCCTCTGCAATGAGCTGTAGGACTTCGCGTTCGCGTTCGGTTAGAAAATCTTTGGATTTTTGTACGGCGTTTGGGTTAGCTACGACTGTTCGGATGAGTTCTGCTATGGAGGGGCCAAAGAAGGTACCGCCGTTGGCGACAATATTCAGGCCGCTAACGAACTCTTTTAAGCTAGCAGTCTTCTCGATGAAGCCGTGGGCGCCGGCTTCCAACATGTCCTTTACGAGTACAGGATTTTCGAAAGCCGAGAAAACGAGAAAGCGGCAGTTGGCGAGTTGCCTTTGCAATCGGCGGAGAAGCTCAAGTCCATTGAGGCCCGGGAGCTTGGCATCTATAATGACGATATCCGGTCGTATTTCGAGGATCTCTTTTAGAGCATCCTGTCCGTTGCCCGACTGGCCAGCCACGTTGTAATTGTTTCGGCTGAGGATATCAGCGAGCATTTCTCTCACGGTGGTCTGATCTTCTACCAGGTATAGTCGTTTCATAGATGATTGGTGGGTATTGCCTTGTCGGGTCGCGGTGGGCGTCCCGGTGATTTCGTATGGGGTAAATATATTGGGGAGATCACCTCACGGCAAGGAGTGCGGGCAGAATTAACAGGTAATTGATTCCAAATTTTAATTTCTGGTGAAGGCAGCCTAGGGAGTTGGGATGTCAGTTTAGCGAAAAAGGGGTATGGAACAGGTCTAATTTGCGTCGAATAATGCCGCTGATTCTCCTTCAAATTTCTCGCAAATTATTTCTTGCATTTGCAAGTCGATGAGCCTGTATTCCGACCCTTCCAAAATGCTGGAACAGGGGTCGTTAGCTCAATCGGTAGAGCAGTTGCCTTTTAAGCAATTGGTTCTGGGTTCGAGTCCCAGACGACCCACCAGGCTTCGCGAGGCGTAGCCGGAGACGAAACCTGCCGCGGCGTAATAAAGTAAGGCCGAGCTAGTTTCG
>JBCCZW010000558.1:0-3401 GCA_039186805.1 Verrucomicrobiota bacterium | reverse complement strand
GCCACCCTCAATTTTGGGAAAAATGGTCGCATCGCCTTTTCGCAGTTCAAGTCAATTACGAGTTCGATACCACGACTCTTCGCTCGTTCCGAAAACAAACCTATTAATTCGCTCAAAAACAACTCGAGATCGACCTCTTCCTCGACTAACTCGATCTTCGCAGAACGCACTCGAGAAAATTCCAGAAGATCGTTGATCAAGCCCTTAAGCAGAAAATTGCTCGTCTGGAGCTTCTGAAGAATCGTCCGCTGTTCTTCATTAAGCTCCGTTTGCTCCATCAACGAAGCAAAGCCGATAATTCCATTAAGCGGAGCCCTTAGTTCATGGCTAATTGTAGTAAAAAACTGGAGATCGCTCTCGCCTTCTTCGCATGCCCATTCCAGGTCCGCTATGCAAAGGTCGGCAATATCGTCGAACTTCGAGCAACTGCCCTCATAGATCGGTCCTCTCTCCTCGCCGAAAAACCGATTGGGCAATGAGTCGCCCCTCAAAGATGAAGGGAAGGCCCGCCAATCTTTGAACCCTAGAATATCGAAAGCGCTGCTCAATGACCTATCAGGAAACTCATCCAACAAAAACTCTCGAAGCGAATCCGAGATTCGTCTCGTATCGCCATTCGCCTCGAATATTATGTAACCCTTGGGCATGTATTTGCGCTTTCGATACTTAGCGAAAAACCGGCGAAAGAAAATCGTATCCGCCCAAAACTGACAACAAAAACCCGCGTTCAATCAAGCGAGCAGCGCTCGAAATCGCTACCGCGCCGCTAGAGGGATACCAGCCCGGTTCGCACCGCAAAGAGCGTTATCCCTGCAATGTCGAAAATCTTAAGCTTCTTGGAGAAATTACTTCGGTGAGACTCTACCGTTTTAATGCTTAGATTTAAATTCGCTGCTATCTCTTTGTTCGTCATGCCGGACGCGACGAAGACCACAATCTGCTTTTCCCGTTCGCTCAATGTTTCGAGAAGCTCCTTCTGGTCCAGCACATCAGGAGTCTCTGGCGTATTTTGCATAGAGGTCTTCACGAAAATATTACCGCTCGAGACCGCATCGATCGCCTGCTCGAAAACGGAGAACTCTTCTTTCTTATTCAGAAACCCCGTCACGCCCATCGACAGCAAATTGCCAATTCGTTTTGGGTCCTCTACCGCGGAAATAATGAGAATCCTCGTATCCGGCTGCTCTTCGATCAGCTTTTGAGCAAGCTCTTGCCCAGACATGCCCGGCAATCGCAGATCGATCATCGCGATGTCCGGCTTATGCGTCTTGCAGAGGTCATAGGCCTCCTCGCCTGTAGCTACCTCCCCAATGACTTCGAAACCAAAACGCTGCTTAACGACGTGAACCAAGAAGTCTCTAAAAAGAGTCTCGTCCTCGGCGACGACCACCTTCTGAAGATGCTTTACCATTGATGCGACCAAAATAGTTTTTGAGTGAACCAGCCTCGTTTGAAACCACCCGAAAACTTAATGGGGACCATCACAAAGTGACGGGGCAAGAACGGGGGCAATCTGTTGAGGAGCCAGAGATAGTGGGCTCTGACTAGAGAAGAAAGACTACCACATTTTTTTACAAAGTGTATATTAGAGTTAATACTTAGGATAAACCCTCCCTCAAGAGCAATTTCATGGCGCGATCGAAATACTATCCTCGCCTGATCTCGGATCCCAAAAATCTGACCTGAATACGCCAGACCTTTTTCAAGCGGGTCTTAATCTTGCCAGTCTTTAAATCGAATTCCTCGGGTATCTCGATTTTATGCAAATCAACAGACGCATGATATCCGCGCTCGGAAAAGACGTCGATCAACATCGCCATCGCCAAATGGCTCTCCAGGATAGGATCTTCCGAGTTAATGTGAGCCATCCCCGTGATTGCATGATGCACCACGATCGGCATGATGTTGTTTTCAATAAAGCCCACAACCTTGTCGAACAGATCCGGATCCTCCAAAACGTAGCCATCTAATCGCTTCACTAGCTCTTGGCGGGCATGTTCTACAATTTTGCTCGCGATCGGCAAACGATGCAGAGCGTCGTAGGTCTTCGGATCCAGCTCGAGCGAACTTTGGTACTGCAGCTCTTTGATGATGTTTCGTTGCACTTCCGGCAACGAGCCTTGAGCATTTATGAAGTGGTAGTGAAAGACCTCGCGAAGGGACTGCAGCGCGTCGTAGGTGCGTTCCTTAAAAACTTTGTAGCGCCGCTGGGCCATCTCCGGATCGGTATCCGTCTTGCGGACTTCTTGAATCTCGCCGATCCCCGTTCGCCTGGTCTCGTCATTCAAAGCTTCGATGTCTAGACCGCGCTTCAGCTGGCGATTTACGCTCTCCCGCTCGTCGATGAATAGCATCATGATATGCACGATCGGCTTGCGAAACTTGCGACGATGCGGCGTATTGTAAAACTCCATACGAAGCTGCTGCATCTTGTGAAAGAGCATCTTCATGCATTCCACCTGCACGAAAGTACGGGGAAAACCATCCAAGATCACCCCATCCTCAAACTCCGGCTCGAGCATCTTCTCCAAGAGCAAACGCACCACTATCTCGTCCCCGATCATCTCCCCCGCATCCTTAATGCGTTTCATTTCGGGAGTATCCAATAGCGAACTCACCACAATCGGTTCGCAAGTCAGCCCGCGGACCTCCATGATGAAAGGCGTATTCGTGCCCTTGCCCGCGCCCGGAGCGCCTCCTAACAGAATAAGTTCTTTCGGAAAATGCAGACGCTCTTTGGGGTGCTTTTCTTCCAAGCCATTCCAAACGCGGTTGAAGATGATTTGGGCATCCTTAACTTCCAGGTCCTGGTGCGAGGGAGATCCGGTCTGCGCCGGCTCGCTCGGAGTCTCTTTGATATCGGTTTCGCTCATCGATTTCTCGCAATCTTCTTTTTCGTAATTCAAGCAGTCTCGATTGCAATCGACAAAATCAACGCGAAATATCCCGCTGACTCAGCACTTTCAAATTTCGTCTCCCAAGGGCATCCGTGACGATATCCATATCTTCGATACTCGCCGCCAACGCGCCCCGACCATTCGGGCGGCTCACGAACGAATATATGTAATGGATATTTACCTCCACCTCCAGCAATGCTGCCAGCACATTATCGATATCGTGTTCGCCCGCTATCTCAACTGCGAGTATTTCGCTTTCGCTGTAAGAAATACTGTTCGTCTCCAGGAGGATCCTGGCCTGATCGGGGTCATCTACAACTACCCGCAAAATCGCGCTATCCGTCGTATCCAAGGTCGTCAGCGCCTGAACATGAATGTTGTGAGAGCTAAACAACTTTGTGAGATCCGAAAGTCTACCTACTTTATTTTCGGTGAAGATCGAAAACTGGCGAACCGGGTCGGGAAACGAAGATTCAACAGAGGGCGTAGCGGGATCCATAGACG
>JBCCZW010000557.1:0-3402 GCA_039186805.1 Verrucomicrobiota bacterium | reverse complement strand
TTCATTGCTTCAACAATAGCGACTGGACGCTCATCGTCCTCCTAACCGGCGTCCTGCTGCTCACGCTGTCTTACTTCTCGCTACGCCAAGGGGATCTTCCCAAGCGTTCGCGAAACGCAGCCTTGGCGCTTCGCGCAGCCGCCATCATACTCCTCGGCCTGAGTCTCCTAGAACCCATGTGGCTCTCTAGCCGCCCGAAAACCGGAGCCAACATCGTCGCTGTCCTCGCCGACAACAGCCAGGGCCTCAATCTTCGCTTGGATCAGAAAGACTCAAGATACGGCGACATTCTCAAAGAAAGACTCCAAGACGCCTCTGCTCAGAGCTTCCGGACCCTATCAGAAGAATATCAAACCCGCTTCTACCAATTCGACTCGCAACTGAAGCGAATTCCCGATTTCACAAAACTTGATTTTTCCGGGACAAGCAGTCGACTCAGTCACAGTCTGTCCCAGCTCAAAAGCCGCTTTTCCAAGCAACCCTTTGCCGCCGCCATCGTCGCGACTGACGGGAATGCTACCGACATCGACTTGGAAAGCTTCGAGGCAGAGGGTCATCCTCCCGTCTTCTTCGTCCCAAGCGGATTCGAAGAAGCTCCTGAAGATGTATCCTTAAAAAACATACGCGTTACCCAGACTCCGTTCGACGATTCGCCTGTCTCCATAAAAGCGAGTATTGCGGCATCAGGCGACTTCTCTGCAAAGACTTCCATATCCGTTTCGCGAATCGCCATAGACGACGAAATCACAGTTGAAGAGGAAGCCCAAAGCCCCGCTGAACAAACGGTCACGCTGACGCCGCAAACGCCCAACAAAACCCTTTCTTTCGATTGGAAACCCTACGGCTCTGGCCTCCAGTTCTACGAGTTGAAAGCGGAAACCGAAGAAGCCGCCCTCGATGCCTCAAGCGAAAACAACCGTCGCGTAGTGATGATCGACCGCGGACAAGAGGCTTTCCGTATTCTGTACGTTAGCGGTCGTCCCAATTGGGAATACAAGTTCCTCAACCGCGCGCTGTTCGAAGACCCTCAACTGCAAATGGTCGGACTCATTCGAGTCGCCAAACGCGAACCTAAATTCGAATTCAAAGGCCGCGTCGGCGAATCCAGCAACCCGCTCTTTCGCGGGTTTGGTCGAGATGACGAAACACAGCAATACGACCAACCGGTGCTCGTCCGCATCAATGCTCGCGATGAAGAAGAGCTCCGCTCCGGCTTCCCCAAAACGGAAGAAGAGCTCTTCGAATACGACGCGATCATTATCGATGACCTGGAAGCTGATTTCTTCAGCTACAGTCAACTGAGTCTCGTCCGTCGTTTCGTATCGGAACGTGGTGGCGGCCTCCTCCTTCTAGGCGGCGCAGACACGCTTGAAGATGGTGGCTATCAGAAGTCGCCGCTCTCACCCGTCCTTCCAGTCTACGCCGACGGTCCCTCCGACTTCATACACAACGACGAATTTCAGTGGAGCCTCACCCGCGAGGGCTGGGTGGAACCTTGGACACGCGTTCACCCTAACGAGATTGACGAGCGCCTCCGTCTCCAAGATATGCCCCAATTTAAGGTTGCCAACACGCTCCCACAAATAAAGCCAGGAGCTCGTACTCTCGCGACTCTCGAGAACAAATCCGGTCAAACTTTTCCAGGACTCGTCGCCCAAAATTTCGGCTCAGGCCGCAGCGCCTGCGTTCCCTTGGGAGACCTCTGGCGATGGGGCCTCGGCAAAAAAACGGAGCAAGAAGATTTATCCAAGTTTTGGAGACAACTCAGTCGATGGCTTGTCACCGATACTCCGCCGCGCGTGCAGATCATCGCCGAAAGCGACAAAGAAGACGGCTCCATTCAGATCGAAATCTCTGCCCGCGATGAAACCTTTCAGCCCATTGCTCTAGGCCAAGCCAGCGTATCCATCAAACGGATCACACTCGAAGGCGAGGAAAGCCAGGAAACCACGTTCTCGCAAATCCAACTCAGCGCCGACCCCATCTCAGAACGCATGGGGATCTACCGCGCCAGTTTCAGCAGCAAAGCCCCAGGGCCCTACGTTGCTGAGGCAAAAGTGGTCGATCAAGATGGCAAGCTCGTCGGAACCGCCCAAACCGGTTGGATTATAGACCCCAATATCGACGAATTCAGTTCGCTCCAAATCAACCGAGCCCTCATTGAAGAAATCGCAGAGAAAACTGGCGGAGCCGTCCTCGACTGGAACCAGCTCGACACGCTTTCTGATCGTATATCCAAACTTCCCATACAAGAGACTGAAACGGTCGCCAAGCCAATCTGGCACAATGGACTTTACTTCCTTTTCGCCCTCGGCTGCCTCCTGGGCGAATGGGCTATCCGCAGAAAGAGAGGCCTTGCATGAAAAAACCGACTTGGAAAGACGCCCTTCGTAACGTCCCGCCCTTCCCTATTCTCCTAGCTTCCCTTATCGTCGCTTCTTCATCAGTCCAAGCCCACGAAGTTCTCGTTATCGTGGGAGCTCCTGGAGAAGAGTCTTACACCGAAGGCTTTCAAGAGGCCGCGGATTCGTGGCTCACCTCATGTTTAAGAGCAGAGATCCCGATTGAGCTCATTGAAACTACAAACGAAGGTCGTACGCCGAAAGAGCAGATTCAAACCTGGCTAGGTAATCTCGCCCCAGACTCTTCGGATCCCGCCTGGGTTGTCTACATTGGCCATGGCACCTATTCTCGCCGCGAAGCCTTCCTGAACCTTCCAGGCCCCGATCTCGCCGCCCAAGAGCTGGCTGAGTGGATCTCTCCCTTGACGCGGCCATTCGTCTTCATTCACGGCGGATCTGCCAGCGCTCCCTTCGTATCCAAGCTTTCCGGACAAAACCGCATACTCGTCACCGCCACTCAAAGCGGCGAAGAACTCAACTACGCTCGATTCGGCGAGCACCTCTCGAAAGTCATCACCGGAGAGAGAGGCGACGTGAACCAAGACGGCCAAGTATCCATCCTTGAGGCCTTCGTCTCTGCCTCCGAAAACGTCCTCGCCTACTACACAGAAGCCGGACGTATCGCTACAGAGGCTGCTATGATCGACGACAACGGCGACCAACGCGGTACTCCCGCCGATTGGTTCAAGGGCACTCGACTCGTCAAGCAAAGCTCAGACGGCTCGATTCCCGACGGCTTTAGATCCAATCAAATCGCCCTCATCGAATCTCCCCAAGAACGAGCGCTCACAACTGACCAAAAAGTAAGACGGGACGCGCTCGAACGCGATCTCGAACGGCTTCGTTCGCAAAAGGAATCGCTCTCTGAAGAGGACTACTTCCACAAACTAGAACAACTGCTAAATTCGATCTCAGAGATCTATCTTCAAGACGACTACTGATCGGGAGATCTACTTCCCCGACAAAGCGAAAGTCACATAAACGTCGTCTTGAAGATAGA
>JBCCZW010000556.1:0-3404 GCA_039186805.1 Verrucomicrobiota bacterium | reverse complement strand
GAGGCGGAGTCGTTGTTGGAGCCTTACGTAGCGAATTGGTCGATGCGGAAGTTCTTGCTTACGAATTTGGCTCGGTCGGAGGATGGCGTGGGTTTTCGTTGGTTGGTGAACCTGGACGCGATTGTGGCGAGTCGAAGCGAGATCGAGGGTTCGCCGCTGGTGGGAGGGGATCGGTTCGAAGGGGATGTTTTGTTTTTGATGGGTGGGAAGTCGAGCTACTTTGTGAGGGATAAAGTGGATACAATTCGAATTCCGTTTCCCGCGGCGGCGTTGAAGGTGATTGCGGACAGCGGTCACAATCCGCATTTCGAAACGAGAGAGAGCTTTGTTGACGAACTGTACTCGTTTTTGGGAGAATAGGGTGCAAAGATCGTTGGATGGAACTCGCTCTGATCGTAGTTAAGATGCTCTGGTTTGCGCTCACATTCGTGTGGGGCGTTTATGTGGGCGTTGTTTTCCATGAACTGGGGCATTCGCTGGCGGCCTTGCTAGCGACGCGTCAGAAAGTCGAGTTGCAGGTGGGAACGAGTGAGGGGCGGGGTTTTTCTCTGGGTAGGCTGGCGGTGAGGTTGGGTATTCAAGGGTTTCGTTATGGGTTCACTCGCTATGAGCGGGCGAATGAAAGTGTGGGGAAGCAGGCTTTTGTAGCCTTGTGCGGACCTTTGGCGACTTTGGCTTGGGGAGGGGCTTGCGTATGGGGGGCTTTGGCGTCGGCGGAGGATATGACGAGTTTCGCTTGGATTTTGTGGGCGGGGTTCTTTATCGCGAATTTCAGGATCTTCATGGTGGTCGTCTGGCCTTTCGAATATAGGCCGAATGGGCCGGAAGGAGAGGTTTGGTTGAGCGATTCCTTGGACGTTTGGCGGATGCTGAAGAAGTAGGGTAGCGCGAATGGCGAATAATGGGTAGCATCGCGACCAGCGTTGTTTGATCTAGCTGGCGGCTAGATGGGGATCCGGCGTTGTCTTACTGGGATAGGAACGATAGGCGTTGATCGGCGATCGCGAGTGAGCCGGGCGTATTTTTGGAGGAATTTTGAAGGTCCGGTAGCCGGAGTTGCTGTCGTTCTGATTTAGGACTTCGGATTTTAGTCTGCTGCGCCGATTAAGGATGAGTAATGCGTTTTTTTGTCACGGGATCTTCCAATCAGCTTGCGAGCCATGTTTTGGCTGGTCTTTCGGGAGCAGGCCATGAGGTGGTCTATTTTGCGACTTGGCAGACGGGATTTTTTCCTCCGCCAGGAGTGAAAGTGATCCATGGGGAATTGGAGGAGCTGCCCTATCTGAAGAGCGAGATTGGTTACAAGGAATTTGACGGGGTCATTTGCTTGAATGCTCATACCGAGGCGGATGCTCGCGGCGTGTTGGAGACTTTTTGGAAAATCGGGCGGTCTTTTGTGATCGCGAGCAGTTGTAATGTGTACCGGGCCCATGGGCGCTTTCATGGGACGGAAATGGGAGATCCTGACTCAGGTCCTTTGAAGGAGGATTCGCCTTTGCGGGGTCGAGCGTTGAGGGACGGCGTGATCGGGGATAAGCGGGATATAGAGAAGTTTTTCTTTGAAAACAAAGGCGCTACTACGGTTTTGCGCTTACCGCCTCTTTATGGAGTGGAAGATGAACGCTTTCGGTTTTTGCCTTTGATGAGGCGGATCTTGGATGGGAGGAAGGAGATTCCTTTGGGAGAATCGCAGGCCAACTGGAAATGGACGCATGGGTACATCGGAGATGTCGCTCACGCCTTCGTTTTGGCGGCGGAAAATCCTAGTGAAACGAAACGCATCTACAATGTGGGCGAACGAAATACACCGAGCATTGTGGAGCGGATCGTGCATATCGGAACGATTTTGGATTGGCAGGGCGAGGTGGTTTTGGCGGATGATCGGGACTTAGCGCCTCATCTGCGTTTGCCTGGCGATTTCAGTCAGGATTGGGTGTACGACACGGCAAAAATTCGAAACGAACTTAAGTACAGGGAGCGCACTGACTATTATGAGGGGCTCGAATGGGCGGTCAGATGGTATGCCGACAACCGGCCTGAGGAAGTAGTGGGTATCGACTACAGTTACGCGGTCGAAGATGATTTCTTGGACGAGGTGAGAGTGGGAGTCTAAAGAATCGGGCTGGTCGCTAGTCTCCGCTTTCGCTGTCAGCTAAGCCGATGAGAGTCTGAGTCACTACCTCGTTATTTCGAAGAGGGTTATTTCTGTGGGGGCGAGCAGACGAAGCTGAGGCCCCCAAGAGCCAGTGCCTCGACTGAGGTAGAGATGGGTCTCGGGAGCGATTTTCGAGAGTCCCGTTTTCGCCTTGTAGGCGAGCTTGGTGAGGAAGATAAAGGGAAAGATCTGTCCGCCGTGGGTGTGGCCGGAGAGCTGCAGATCGAAGTGTTCGAGGGTGCGTTCTCGAATGCTGGGACGGTGGTTTAGGAATATCGTATATCGATCCTTGGATACGGATTCGAAGGTGGCTTCTTCGGCCTGGTCGTAGCTGTCGCTATTGTGCGAAGCTGGGTCGTCTATGCCGGCAATGGCGAGTTGGTCGCTTAGATTCTGGCTATGGTTTCGGAGTACGGTGAAGTGGGCGTCGCGCGTGAGCTGGAGGGCGGGTTCGAGATCGGCGTAAACCTCGTGGTTGCCGGAGACGGCGAACTTGCCGAGGGGAGCTTCTAGCTTCCTTAGGGCTTCGACGTAAGGCTGCATCATTTCCAAGTAGCCGTCGAAGAGATCGCCGGTGGATACGATGATGTCGGGCTTGAGCGTGTTGACTGTTTGGATAATGCGTTTGATGTGGGACAGGGAACTGCTGTCTCCAAGATGAAGATCGGAGAGCTGGAGGAGGCGGAGTCCTTTGCGGGGCGCTTTGGGAGATGAGAGCTTGACGCTTATGGTGCGCGTGCTGCGAGCTCCGGCGTAACCGACGATGGCGAGAATCAATGCGGGGCATGCGCTCCAGTAGAACTGGTCTTTCTGGGTGAGAGTAGGAATGAACAGTCCCAGGATATCTAGGAAGAGTGCGGTGTTAAACCAGAGGTAGGCAAAACCGAGCCAGGTGTAGCCGATATGGGAAAAGGGGAGAGACAGCTTAAGCTGTCCTCTTTTTTCGAATACAATCGCGAGTAGCAGGCTAGAGAAGAGGGCTGCGACCCCAATCCCTATGGGGATTTGAAGGCTTGGAAAAGCGGAAGCGGCGACTCGGAATACATAAAAGTGGCCGGCTCCGATGAGAGAGAGGAAGAGAGCGGGTACCATCTAATCGCCTACAACGATTGAAGCGCGGGAACGAATTTCTCCAATTTATAGCCTTTGGCTTCAAGGAGCTCTAGCAGTCCACCTTCTCCTGGAAAATGTCCGGCACCCACGAGAACGAAAGCGGTTTTTCGTGAGCGAATGAGCTCTTCGATTTTGG
>JBCCZW010000555.1:0-3405 GCA_039186805.1 Verrucomicrobiota bacterium | reverse complement strand
TGACGCCTCCTTGCTGGACTATGCTGACTCGATTTTTTGGGATGCCTACAAGGAGGGTGCTTATGGCGGTACCGGGCATTTGAGCGATTGGGAGGGCTATCGTTTGAATCGCGAACTTCACCCTGATCACCGTTGGATCTTGGCGGGAGGCTTGGGGCCACGGAATTTAAAGGCGGCGGTGGAGGAGACGGGATCGAGTTTCGTAGATATGGTAAGTTCGGTTGAAAGTTCTCCCGGATTAAAGGATCTCGATAAGCTGAAAGCGGTCAGGGACTCTTTACTCTCTGTTACGTCCTGAAGTCGTTGCAATTTTTTGTTCGCCAACTGGCGTGACTACCATGTAAGATGAAGTCTTAACTTAATCCAATTTTGCTTATGCCTCAGTTTTTACGATTCTCTTTTTACGCCTTGCTGGGATCGACCTTAACTGCTTTAGTCTTGGCCGACGAAAAGCAGCCTGAGCAGCCCGAAGCTAAAGAAGAAAAGACCTCGCCAGCTGACGTGAAGAAGGAAGAGGCTAATATAGAGGCGAAATCCAAGGAGATCCGAACGCGGACTACGCTTTACGATACTCAAAGTATTCAGGAGCTGTATTCGAAGCTTGAAAAGAAGAAGGCGGAAGCGGCTCGCAACGCGCCTGATCACTTGAATACCGAGGATATGGATCTAGTGGAGCTTGCTCCTTTGCGTGTTGAAGGTTACAAGATTCGCAACGAACGCGAGCTGATGCAGAAGATGGATCCTCGCCCTATGCAAGCTCTCGAGCGTCTTGCGATTCTCGATCCTGAACTGGCTAATGAGCTGCTCGTTGCGCGCCGCAATGATGAGGCCTTTATGGCGGGCGAAAATGATCGCACGGGTGACCGGGATGCGGGTCGCGCGGCTACCCTGAATGCGAAGCAGATGCTCGAAGCCTTCGAGAAGACGCAGGAAGCGACGCGGAAGGTATTGGGCGGCAAGCGGAAAGCTGAGCCTGAAACTCCCTAGAGTCTATTGGTTAGACACTTTTATAAAAAACCGTTCCTGATGAGGAGCGGTTTTTCGTTTTCGCAGTTTTCGAAGTCCGCTTAGTTCCAGGAAATCGTCTCTTGCTCTTCCCAGATCCGGTTATTTCCTGCTGGAGCCAGGTCGTTCTCTGGGGAGTGATCTTTCGAGCCTTCCACGATACCGTTTAGTCTTTCCGTCAGCTTTTGGATCGTGTCGGCTTGGGCGCTTAGGTCTTTGCTAGCTGAAGCGGCTTCTTCGGCAATTGAAGCGTTTTCTTGCGTGACGGAATTGATTTGATGAACGGCGGTGTTGATTTGAGTGAGCCCCTTGGCTTGCTCATCGGATGCGGCAGCAATTTTGACCATCACTTGCTCGACCGATTGGGTGGCTTCTTGAAGCGTGGCGAATCCTTCGTCGGTTGCCGTTACGCTCTTGGAGCTTTGTTCGATTTTCGTAACGTTGGATTCGATGAGCTCTGCGGTGCTGCGGGCCGCTTCCGCGGCGCGACCTGCTAGGCTGCGGACTTCGTCTGCGACCACGGCAAAGCCGGAACCCGCCTCCCCCGCTCGGGCTGCCTCGACGGCGGCGTTGAGGGCGAGAATATTGGTTTGAAAAGCGATCTCATCGATCGTTTTGACGATCTTTTGGGTTTCTTCTGAAGCGGTTGCGACTTCTTGCATCGAAAGAGTCAGCGCCTTCATGTCTTTGGTCATGTCGCCAACCAGTTGATTCGCGCATTGGACCTGGCCAGCGGCGATTTCTACGCTTTTGCTGTTTTGCGCGGTGGTTGCGTTAAGCTCTTCGACCGAAGATGACGTTTCTTCCACGGATGCCGCTTGTTTTGAAGCGCCGTCCGCGACGCTTTGACTGCTGTTGTCTACCACGGCGCTCGATCTTAGAGCGTGTTCGACTGAGTCGTACAGCCGAGATGATATCTGCTGGAGCGGCAGAGAGATGGAACGGGCCATTTTCCATGCTCCGGCGAGAGCAGCGGCAATTGCGACTAGGAGGATGATGATGTTCTCAGCTCTGGCCCGATCGAAGTGCCCGAGCGCTTCGGATTCGTCGACTCTAACGAGAGCGGACCAACCGAGACCTTTATAACCCATTGCTCCGTGAGAAGGCGCATACCCTGCGACTTGATTGATCTTTTTTCGGGCATGAAAGCTTATCATTGCTCCGCCTTCTCCGTTGATGGCTCGCTGGGCGGACTCTACTCCTTTTTCAGCCAAATTTAGATTTAGAATGACGTTTTCGTCGTGGTTGACCTCGTTTTTACCTTTGGTCATGGGATCTAGGTCGACGATAACTCTTCCCTTTTTGTCCAGGAGGGTGAGTTCTGTGGTTTTAAATCCGGACAAGGCAATGAGTCTATATTGATCTTTGAATATCTGTTCAATCGCTTCGAAGGAAACTTTATTGTGCCAGATTGCTATCACCTCTCCGTTGAGGTCCTGAACGGGTGCTGTGTAAGAGATCCCTAGGCCGGATCCGCTGGTTAAGCGGGCGATTATGGGATCGTAGTTAACGTCCTCTACGACGGTTCCGTCGGTACCCTCACCCTTGAGGAAGTCGCCATTAACAGCGGCGGTGAACCAGGTGGCATCTGAGAAATTCTCCTCGTAGATCCAGGAAGTTTCCAAGGCCTCGCCGTCTGCGTCCTTTGAATTGGTCGCGATCGGCTTTCCCTCAAGATCGACCACGATGATCGAGGTGTATATGTCGTAAAGATCCACATACTTGTCAGCCGCTCTGATGATCCCGTTTTTCTCAGGGCTCCTATGGTACCAGTTCTCCCGATCTAGGGCGACTTCGTTGGAAGCGAATGCTTGAACGTCTCCGTAGCGTTCGAAGAGATTTCTTTCCACGATGTCTATGAGGTCCTCAGCAAATAGATGAAAATTATCTACGGTTAGTTTTTTCGTGTCCGCGTTCACGAACTCGAAGCGGATCGCCAGAATCGCTACCGGCAAGAAGGCTATAAGGAATGCGAACAGTACAATGCGTTTGTTTAAACCGAGGGATTTTTTATGGACCATCTTTGTTAGATCGGATTTTTCCGATTGTCACAGAGTATTGCTGCAGATTTTTTACGCGCGTTTAGCGTTTCCTTATCAATTTTCCCGTGCCCTTTAGGCTCTCAATGAGATCTGATCGTCAGCCTAGGTAAGTTGGTTGTCTGACCTTCAGGGTTTCCACTTCCCGTTTGGTGGATCGCTGGGCTTTGTTGTCGACCTACTGGCTTTCAGATTGGGGGGAATCTTGCAGGCCTTGCGCTTAATCAAAACGAGGGAGCTTAGTTTCCGAACGACTTACGGTAGGCGAGAGGCGAGGAGCCTTTGCGTTTCTTGAATTGGCGAGTAAAGTAGTTGCTGTCGTTGAAACCGACCTCAAAGGCGATCTCAGAGACGGTGAGGC
>JBCCZW010000554.1:0-3435 GCA_039186805.1 Verrucomicrobiota bacterium | reverse complement strand
GCATTATCTGGAGCAGTCGGGACGGCAGGATTCGGACCGCGCGGCGTGGCCTCGTTACAAGCTGGCGGGTATACCCAGTGAGCGAGCGACTTTCGCTCATTTCATCCACACGAGTGAAGAGATTCTTTCCGAGGCTGCCCAGGCCGGAAGCGGTATGATATGGAATCCGCTTTCCAATGGCAGGTTGGGGTCTGGATTGGCGGACATCCCAAAATATATTGAAGCTGGCATGAGGGTGGGCATGGGGGTGGACGGGCAAGCGAGCGCGGACATTTCCGATCCTTTTGAGAACATGAGAATGGGACGTTACGGGACGCGGATGAGGGAAGAAAACAGCGATAGCTTGCAGCCAATCGATATGCTTCGTCTCCATACTATCGATACAGCGAAAGCACTTGGCGTGGAATCCTTTGTGGGGTCTTTGGAAGTTGGGAAGTTTGCCGACTTTATCGTGATCGATCCAAGCGAGCCCACTACGGGCCCCATTTGGGACCTTGCAGCTCATTTGGTGTTTTCCTGTGGGTCGGAGAATATCGAATCCATTTATGTCGGGGGCGAGAGAATGGTGGAGAAGGGTAGACCTTTGACGTTCGATCTAGGAGCGTTGTCCGACGAGGTGAGCGAGAGGATAGCCGCATTGCGGGAACGACATTTGGCAAAGGCTTCGAAAGAGGCGGAGGACTGAGCCAG
The DNA here is from genome assembly GCA_039186805.1 of Verrucomicrobiota bacterium. Taxonomy (GTDB): domain Bacteria; phylum Verrucomicrobiota; class Verrucomicrobiia; order Opitutales; family Opitutaceae; genus JBCCZW01. The sequence continues at coordinate 2,745 of JBCCZW010000554.1, read as the reverse complement.
TCCTCCCTACCGTCGCGGTTTGGGTTGGGGGTAGGGAGGAGCGGCTCGCTCCTCCGATTTTAATGGTATGCTAATTGCTCAAATTGGCAGTCCAGGCTGCAGGATTCGAGAGCTCTCGTTTGCGCTTCGACGCTTAAAATCTAAATAAATCAATGAGTATAGCTTACCCTTCCAGAAGAAGCTTTATCGCCAAGGCTGCATTCACATCCGCGGCTGGGGTGTTGGGCTTTCCGAATGTGGGTCGAGGTGCAGCCAAACTAAGGATGGTCCTTAATTGGCGTTATGAAGGGCCACAAGCTTGGTACTTCCTGGCGAAGGATAGAGGCTATTTTAAGGAGGCCGGAATCGACGTGCAGATTGACCAAGGCAATGGTTCAGGCGCTGCGGTCGGTAAGGTGGCGGGTATCTACGACATCGGTTTTGGCGATGTGAACGCCTTGATTCAGTTGGCTGCTTTGAAGCCGGGAGAGGCGCCGGTTTGCGTCTATCAGCTTTATAATAAGCCGCCGTTTACCATTGCCGTCTTGAAGGATGGTCCGATTCGCTCAGCCAAGGATCTGATGGGGCGGAAATTGGGCGGGACTGCGAATGACGGAGCTCTGAAGTTGTTTAAGGCCTTCGGAGATTCAGCGGGCTTCGATACGTCTGGATTTGATATAGTGAACTTTCAGCCGAATCTGCGGGAGCAGATGCTGAGAACAAAGCAAGTTGATGGAGTTTTCGGCTATCTAAATACGATTCGCTTTTCGGCCAAGCTCGCGGGTATTGATCCGGATGAGGACCTCCATTTTATTAACTACAGCGATTACGGGCTCGACCTTTATTCGAACGGGATCTTGGTAGCGAGAAACTGGGTCGAGACTGAACCTGAGATGGTAAAAGGGCTAGTTTGGGCGATCAATCGCGGGATTGCAGATGTGCTTTCCGATATGGATGCGGGCATAGCAGCGGTCGCCAAACGGGAGGGCCTTATAAACAAGAAGGTCGAAAAGGAGCGTTTGCTTGCGACCTTGAAGTTTGAGATGAATCACCCGGAATTGGCAGAGTTTGGGCTCGGAGCGATCGACCCTGCGAGGTTCAAGCGATCGATCGATACGGTGGTAAAGGCTTACGACTTGCCGCGGACCCCCTCTACGGGGGAGGTATTCAATCCGTCTTTCTTGCCTGGGAAAGAAGAGCGGATTTATAAGCTCGGGTAGGGTGGCGATGGGGTTGTATCAAAAAAATAGATACTTAAATTTGGAAAGGTCCTATTGAAGGCGCAGCTCGAGTTTAATGAAGTGAGCGTCGCCTATCGCAGTCGAGGTCAGGAGACTTTGGCTCTCAGTCCCACTTCACTGAGTGTGGAGAAGGGCGATTTTCTTGCGATCGTGGGTCCTTCTGGCTGCGGTAAGTCTACGCTTCTGAAGTTGGTTTGCGAGCTCCTGCCTCCCAGCTCGGGAAGCGTGGATTTCGCAGATGAAGACAATGGAGGGAAGCCTTTGAGAGTGGGAATGGCATTTCAAGCGGCTAATCTGCTGCCTTGGCTGAGCGTCCGGCAGAACGTGATGTTGCCGCTCAAAATCGTTTCCCCTTTCAAGGAAGACTACGGTCGAAAGAAGCGAGGGGAGTATAGAGATCGCGTTGATCGACTGCTTGAGCAGGTGGGACTCTTAGCGTTCGCGGATAAGCAGCCGTGGGAGCTCTCAGGAGGTATGATGCAGCGGGCGAACCTCTGCAGAGCTCTCGTTCACGATCCAGATTTGCTCCTTTTAGACGAGCCCTTTGGCGCCTTGGATCAGTTTACGCGGGAGGAGCTTTGGAGTACTTTGCAAGATCTTTGGTTGTCGAGAAAGCCTACGGTTTTGCTCGTTACCCACGATTTGCAAGAATCCGCTTACCTGGCGAATCGGATTTGCATCATGAGCGCTCGACCAGGGTGCATCCTGGAGGAAAGACGGGTGGACTTTACTAGACCTAGGAGCATTGAGACTACCTATGAAGCGGAGTTTGTGGCATTGGTGAGGTCATTGCGTAGTCGAATTTCAGATACGAAGAAAGCGACCGAGGAGACCTCCGCATGAATGGAAGACTCCGGAGATTCGTAACCTCCCTTTGCGTATTGATTGCTCTGTTTTTGCTTTGGGAGGCATCGGTTCGAGTGTTTGGAATTTCAGAGCTGGTGTTGCCCAAGCCTAGCGAGGTCGCGGTGGCTTTAGTCGAATATTGGGGCGGGATTTTGCCTCACGCCTACCAGACCTTATATACGACGCTTTTAGGTTTTCTATTGGGGGCTACTCTTGGAATCGCTTTAGGGGTGTTAATCGGATCCAACAAGCTGGCTTACGATACGATCTATCCTCTGCTAGTTGGGTTCTCCTCGGTGCCCAAAGTCGCGGTGGTTCCTATATTCGTGCTGTGGTTTGGGGCGGGTACAATGCCCGCCATTTTGACGGCTATGATTATTTGCCTTTTTCCTATAGTGGTTAATGTCGCGACGGGAATCGCCACGGTTGAACCTGAATTGGTGGATGTCATGCGAGCGATGAAAGCGACGCGTCGTCAAATCCTTTGGAATGTAAGTTTACCACGCTCGTTGCCCTATTTGTTTGCTTCGCTGAAGGTAGCAATCACTTTGGCTTTCGTGGGAGCGGTAGTTGCGGAAACCGTTGCCTCTAATAAAGGAATCGGCAACATGATGATGATTGCTTCTTCCTCCTTCAACGTGCCGCTAACCTTCGCCGGATTGATGGTGCTGGCGGCTTT
>JBCCZW010000553.1:0-3440 GCA_039186805.1 Verrucomicrobiota bacterium | reverse complement strand
CGACGATCGCATTTGTAATTTTAAAATAGGAAACCTAAACCGAGGAGAACGTATGTCAGAAACAACTACTAAAACAGATGACCTTTTAAGCCCTTCGGCTCCCGCAGAAGTCAAAGCCGAGCTGGGGTTAGTTCCGGTTGAAGAAAAGAAGGATGATGCGATGGATCCTGAGATCTCGGCGAAAGCGGATCAGTTCGTCGCGGCAGTCGTAGCGATCAATCCAGATGAGCCGGAGGATCAGGCATCGAAGAAGGCTCTGATCGATTCGATGGGCGTGGATGTGCAGCGGGCGAGCGCGCACCGGAGCAAGATGTTGCAGCAACCGATTAAGCAGCTTTCGGAGAAGGGCGGCGACGGTGGTCCGGTAGCGAATGCCTTGATTTCGCTGAAGCAAGAGATCGATGAACTGAACCCGAACGATTTGGACTTTAGCGTGAGCGGGTTTGCCAAGGCTTTGTCATGGATTCCGGGAATCGGGAACAAGCTTGAGGCCTACTTCTTAAAGTACGCGAGCGCCCAGGAACTGATCGATCAGATTATCAAGTCGCTCGAAGCTGGCGGTGATCAGCTGAAGCGAGATAATGAGACTTTGACTCAGGACCAAGTCGTGATGCAGAAGCTCACCAAGCAGTTGGAGCGCTTGATCATGATGGGGCAGATCATTGACAAGAAGCTCAGCTATCAGCTGGAGCGTGAGATTCCGCAGGATGATTCGCGCCATGCATTTATCGGCGAGGAATTGTTGTTCCCATTGCGTCAGCGAATTCAGGATTTGCAGCAACAGTTGGCCGTGAACCAGCAAGGGATTTTGGCAATCGAGCTGATCATCCGCAATAACCGCGAGTTGATCCGCGGGGTGGATCGTGCGATCAATGTAACGGTTTCGGCACTACAGGTGGCGGTGACGGTCGCTTTGGCTTTGGCGAATCAGAAGTTGGTTTTGGATAAGATCGAGTCTTTGAATAAGACGACGTCCAAGTTGATTAGCGGTACGGCGGCTCGTCTGCGTACGCAAGGCGTGGAGATTCATAAGCAGGCGTCTTCGACTATGCTTAACATGGAGGATCTGAAGTCTGCCTTTGCGGACATCACTGGAGCGATGGATGAGATCTCTCGTTATCGTCGGGAGGCTTTGCCGACCATGGCGGCCCAGATCCAAGAAATGGATACGCTGACTCAGCAGGGAGAAGAGGCGATTCAAAAGATGCGTGAAGGCAGCAAGGTGGCTCCGAAGATAGCGAATTTGGATTTGGATGTGCAGTAGCGACATGGGTCTTGGGGTATTGCACTGGCGTTCGATATTTTGCCGGGTCAGCGCCCCGGCCTACAGTTAGTTTTGATATGTACGACAGTGGCGCGAAGCGAACGGGGAATTACTTGACGGCGGCGGATGATAAGCGGATTCCGGCGGGTATTCGGATTCGATCGCTGAAAAGCGGGCGGGTCTCCTACAAGCGGTGGTTTTTACCGACTGCTTATGGGCATCTGACGCTTCGCCAGGCTTACGACTATTTGCAGATTGTGGCGGCGCCTCAGGGTAAGATCCCTGAAGTGATTCGTTGGACGGAGGGCAAGGACTCTCACTTGGTAAAGCAGTTCTTCTATGGGGGCGTAGATCTGCGGGCGCATGATTATATTCATATTCTCTTAGGGCGTGGGTTGCTGCCGAAGGATGAGGCCTTTGTGATCGGCTTTACGATGGGCAGTACGAATCGACTGGACTCGATGAACGAGGACGCTTTCGCGTACATTGCAAAACACCATTATCCGAATGCCTATCGGATGGATGACGAGGCGCGTAGTGTTTATATGGATGCGTCTAAGTTGGGTTATGTCTCGGATTGCGTTCCATTGGACCAAGTCGATTTCGCGCCTTATCTCGATATGACGGTGGACGAGGTGAGGGCCCGCTTGAATTTAAAGAGGAGTATGTTGGATGCCTATTTTCGAGAGGTGGAGCAGGTTAAGTTCCCGGACGACCCGGCGAGTCGGCGTTTGCTTCCCAGGGATACTTGGGCGGATCGGTATTCGCTTTGCTTCAATGATGCGTCGAGGCTTTTGGGAGAGGCAGCTGTGGAAGTTAACCAAATGTTGGATACGAGCGATCAGGCTTTCGAATTGGATGAAGACGCGTTTCAGAGCTACTTAGAAGCGACCTATCACGAGATAATGGGACACGTGGATGAGCAGGCCGAATTGGCGAAGCTTTGTTTTGAGGAGATCGGAAAGGTGCTGGGAGGTGAGGACGCGTTGGCGAATCGGGATATTGAGGAGGAGCGTTGGGAGGATTTTCGAAATCGCGCTCGGGAGAATGTGGATAAATCGAGACGCTTGGTGGATAAGGATGTGCACTTTTCGGTCTGGGAGGGGCATGAAGGAGAATCCGAGGAATTGAGAACTTGGGTGCATGCGATTTTGGGTCGGGGCGATAGTCCGAGAGATCGGGCGTTTTGCAGAGGGTTCTTCGATGGGACGACAAATCGCCGGACGACTTACGCTTCCGAGTTGAAGTTGGATATGTTGCAGCAGACTCAGATTTCCAAGGATGGCTTGTATTCAGATGATATGGACCAGGTCTATCATGATGGGGCGCGATTGGGGTATGTCTCGCTCTGCGAGCCGTTGGGCGAAGTGGATTTTGAAGGGTTGAGGGATCTGTCGGTGAGGGACGCGCGAGAGAAGATTGGGCTGCGGACGGGGTTGCTGGCGGCGTACCACTTGGATGTGGAGGATCGGCGGTTGCTGCTGTGAGGGGGAGGATCTGTTTGGTCCGCAGATTGACGCAAATTTCCGCAGATGAACTCCTTTGGAGAGCTAATAGCCTCTTTCTTTTTCATTCTGCCGGTCTACTTTCTTTGGGTTGAAGCGGACGCTATCTGTGAGATTTTGACGGAGAGTATTCAGGGATCGTTTGGACTTCATTTGAGTTACGGATTGTTCGAAGTGCCCTATCCATATTCTAATTATGTGGCGGTGGGGTGTTCATCGGCGACTCAGTGTTTTGGGTGTCGATTTTTTTGAGTAAGCGCGTGAGTTTGAGGGCATTTGCGATTGAGCTGATGTCCTTTGTGGGGCTTTGTTTTGGCGTGATAGGCGAACTTATCTTTTAAGGGGCTTCGCCGGCCTTTGGACTGGATCAGGATGAGAAGAACTGACTTCTGACGTCTGTCTACTGGCCCGTGGCAATGGGCTCTTGAATTTCTTGGGGAATGCGTCTAGCGCTTTGGGCTTTTGATAATACGACCTAATCATGAGCGTAAAGAAAGTTGGCATTCTCACAGCGGGCGGTTTGGCGCCTTGTCTGTCTTCGGCAATAGGCGGGTTGATCGAGCGTTATACGGAGATCGCTCCGGACGTGGAGATCATCTGCTATAAGAACGGTTACTATGGCTTGCTGAAGGGTTTGAGCTACGAGGTAACGTCTGAAGTGCGTAAGAATG
>JBCCZW010000552.1:0-3462 GCA_039186805.1 Verrucomicrobiota bacterium | reverse complement strand
CTACGGCGGGGCTGGCGCTCGCTCCACGTCCAGCGAAGGCGAACTTGCGGTCGAATATTTCCTCAAGGCGCGGCGCGATAAAAGTCCAAGATCCCATGTTTTGGGATTCTTCCTGACACCAGATTAGACTCTCGGCTTTCGCGTATCTCTCGGCGACCTCGGCTAGCTTGTCCTTGTGCAGTGGATACAACTGCTCTACGCGAACGATGTCGGTATCGGTGATTTTGTTGTCGAAGCGATGATTCGCGAGATCGTAGTAGACCTTGCCCGCGCAGAGTATCAGACGCTTGGCTTTCTTATGATTAGCGGTCTTCTCTTCGAGAACTTCTTGAAAAGACCCATTTTGGAATTCGTCCCAGTCAGAGACGCATTCCTTATGTCTCAGGAGGGATTTCGGCGCCATGATGACCAACGGCTTGCGGAATTCGCGCATCATCTGGCGGCGGAGGATATGAAAATATTGGGCCGGGGTGGTGACGTTGGCGACTTGGATATTATCTTCGGCGCAGGCTTGAAGGAAGCGTTCTAGGCGGGCCGAAGAGTGTTCGGGGCCTTGGCCTTCGTATCCATGCGGCAACAACATCACGAGGCCGCTAGAGCGTCCCCACTTGGATTCGGAGCAGGAGATAAATTGGTCGATGATAACTTGGGCGCCGTTGGCGAAATCTCCGAACTGAGCTTCCCAGAGGCAGAGCATTCGCGGGTAGTCGATCGAGTAACCGTAGTCGAAGCCGAGAACTCCCGCCTCCGAAAGAAGAGAATTGTAGACGCAGAATCGCGCTTGGTCTTCAGACAGGTTGAGGAGAGGAATGTAACGTTCGTAGGTCTTGGCATCTCGCACAACTGCATGTCGCTGGCTAAAGGTGCCGCGCTCAGAGTCCTGGCCGGAGAGGCGGACTGGGTTGCCTTCGACCAGGAGCGAGCCGAAAGCCAGAGACTCGGCGTAGGCCCAATCGACGGGTTTGCGTTCCGCGTAGCCTTCGGACCTTTGCTTTAGGAAGCGAGCGATCTTGCGGTTCGGAACGATGTGAGGCGGCAGCTCGGTCAGACCGCGGACCACGGTTTCGAGTCGCTCGGCGCTGACAGCGGTTTCCGTAGGATTGAAATTGTAATTGGGTTGAAACTCGGCAGTAGAGCCAGCGAAGCGTCTGCGGCCTTTGATATTTGTTTCGGCAGCTTTTTTAACGCGTTCGAGGGACTTTTCGAGGGAGGTTTCGTACTCTTTTTTGATCCCATCGATCTCGTTCTTGCTGAGGGTCCCTTCGTCCTGGAGTCGTTTGCCGAGGATCGCGCTGATCTGCGGGTGCTTGGCGATGCGCTGATAGAGTTCGGGATTGGTGAACATGGGCTCGTCCGATTCGTTGTGGCCGTGCTTGCGGTAGCAATACATGTCGATGACCACGTCGGCTTGAAATTTCTGACGATACTCGATCGCCAGCATTGTCGCGAATACGACCGCGATAGGATCGTCGCCGTTTACGTGGAAGATCGGCGCTTCGATCATCTTTGCAATGTCGGTGCAGTAGCGAGTGGAACGCGCTTCTTTCGGCGTAGTGGTAAAACCGATCTGGTTGTTCACCACGACATGCAAAGTACCGCCGGTGCGGTAGCCGGGGAGTTGAGAGAAATTCAGCACTTCGGAGACGATGCCTTGGCCCGCGAAAGCGGCGTCGCCGTGGATGAGGACTGGAAGCACTTTCCGGCGCTCCTTGTCATTGAGAATGCGTTGACGGGCGCGGGCCTTGCCTTGAACGACCGGATTAACCGCCTCCAAGTGGGAGGGATTGGAGGCCAGGCGGATCTCCACGAAATGACCTTCTTTCGTTTCGATGACCTTTTCGTATCCGAGATGGTATTTAACATCCCCATCGCCAGCCACCGTGTCGGGAATGTAATTATCGGCGAATTCCTCGAAAATGAACTCGTAGGATTTCTTTAACGTATTCGCGAGCACGTTTAGGCGACCTCGGTGGGCCATCCCCATGACGACCTCGTTGATTCCGAGACGTCCGCAATGCTCAAGTACGTTATCGAGAAGGGGGATGAGCGTTTCCCCGCCTTCGATCGAAAAGCGTTTTTGACCGGGATAGCGGGTGTGGAGGAAACGTTCGAAAACTTCCCCTGCGAATACTTTGCGGAGGATGCGTTCCTTGATCTTGTTCGAAAACTCTATGTTTCCCTTGAGCGGTTCGATCTTTTGCTGGATCCAGCGACGAGCTTCCGTGTTTTGCATGTGGATGTACTCGTAGCCGATTGAGCGGCAGTAAATTTCCTGGAGAGCGGCGATGATTTCACGCAGCGTCAGTTGATCGTTGCCTAGAAGATGTCCTGAGTCGAATGTGGTATCTAGGTCCGCATCGGAGAGACCGAATTCCTCGAGCGATAAGTGGGGGTTTGGCAGGGGATCTAATTCGGAAAGGGGATCCAGCTTTGCCTGAGTGTGGCCCAAACTACGATAAGCGTAGATCAAGCTGGAAACATTCATCTGCTTGTTGGAAGGAGCCTCTTTGGCCGCTCCTGTCTTCCCAGCAGCGACCTTTCTCTTGGGGAGGATGGTTTGGGCGAGTTCAAAACCCTCAAAGAAGGCCCGCCAGTTTTCGTCGACAGAGTGAGGATCGGCCTTCCAGCTGGTGTAGTTCTGGTCGATCAAATCTGCGTTGGATCGCGTTGCGAATGTTACCATTCCGATATTATGTGTAGGAATCCCATTGGGGAAGTTGTCGCTTAACTATTAAGGCGGTTAATACGCTAGGTATTTTTGGAGTAAACCAAAATCGGTTCTGAAACCTAACGAATTTGAAGGATTAGAAAGCTTTTTATTAAATGAGCTTCCCTCTTGATTCCTATGGTATTAAGGCCTCTCATTAAATTAGAGATATGATTCATGCAAAGCTCAAAGATGCCCTTATTCAGTTGGAGGAATCCATAAGCGCCGCTAATGCTGACGGGATTACGTCGGCATTGCAAACCCTCGACGAGACCGTCAAATCGAACCGAGCCGACCTCGATCCTCAGTTGATTCACTATCTCGAGCGCCGGAGCTATCAGAAAGCGTTGATGCACCTGAATGGAGAGGGTGATATCCCGAAGGGAGTCTGCCAGGGGCGGAAGGAGTTTAGGTAGGAAAAAGTCGAAACTAAACCCGCGAATTGCGGCAGTCCATAGAGTAAAAGAGTCCTGTTTTTTGTGATCGATTTATGGATACGGAAAGACTAGATCCTACGCAAAGCTAACCGGAACAGATGAGCGATTATGCTGAAAATCGGTCCTCGGAATGGGAACGGTGAAGTCCGTCTTCGTTTGCGCTGCGGCAAACTTCGCCGCGACAAAATTTTCATTTTAGAAAATTTTGGAGGTGTGGGCGGGTACCGAGGAGTGAAACGACGACATCTGAGCGTAAGCGAAGCATCGCAGATGAGCGACCATGCCGGAAATCAATTCTGAGAATTGATTGGAGGTGTG
>JBCCZW010000551.1:0-3463 GCA_039186805.1 Verrucomicrobiota bacterium | reverse complement strand
GTATTCATAATTCGGGTTACAGATAAGTTCCTAAAAGCGCTCCTCCCCAAGCGATGGCAATACTAAAAGCCGCGGCCCAAGCCGCCTGACGAACGGCGAGTCTTAACGCAAAGCGTCCGCCCATTTCTCGCCCGATAGTCATAAGCGTCACCAAACAAGGCAAGAGCACCCCAGCTAGATAAACCGCAGTCAGGATTTGCGATGGCGACTCCAACGCGACCTTCAAGGATCCCCAATCGCTATCCAGCAAACCGATAGCCAAACCATCCTTCCGAATCGCTCCCATCGCTACCGCAAGAGCCGCCTCGGCTGGCAAGTTGAAAATAACCATCCCCTTCCCGACTGTATCCACCAGGAAATTCAACGCGCCTGAAACCTCCAAGAGCGAAGCTAGCAAACAGATCCCCACGAATATCGGCAAAGCCACAAGGAAGAGAGAGCGAATCGTAGCCAAAGTTTCATAACAAACCTCTTTCCAATCGGGAGTTCTCAGAGACCTTGCTTTCAAAGAGACTATCCGCCCCCTAGCCTCTCGTAAATTTCTTGGCGTCGTAAAACGCAGATAGATCAATCTCGTCAGCGCCAACGTCACCAGGTACACGCCTCCAAGCCAACCCGTCCCAGCGGCCGCAAAGACAGCAAGGGTAGCCGGCAATTGATAGGAGCAAGCCGAACCAAAGGAAATAGCCGAAACGCAAGCCGAGCGCCTGCAAGCGGATCAAGCGCGACTCGATACCACGGCAGGCACGTTGCAGCCAAAGCCCATCATGACCCGCGTCAACTCCTGAGCCCCCAAACCAAAAGGCCTCAAATAGGGATGTAAGCTTTGGGCCATGATATCCATCAATCCCGTAGATTGGTAAATGGCGATCAGAAGCGAAAAGAATACGATCGTGGGCAAGGCGTAGAGCAATAGAAACGGCAACATCGCCACCACTCCATAGTCGCCGCTCAACATCTCGGCCCAGGGAGTGGGCAAGGCTGAAAGCCATTCAAGCAATCGAGCAAGAGCCGATCCCAAAGGTTCGTACAAGCGATCCGCCAGCGCATTCGCCTGAGTCACCGCAATCCAAGAAGGAGCGAAGAGCAGCGCGAGACTTACCAAGGGATATCTCAGGAAACGCTCCCAAGCGCCGATACTATCGGGCTCAATCGGATTCCCAGTTGACGACGCATTACCAGGCGGCGACTCGATTCCAACGGCCTCCCCCGCCTGTTCGCTCACCGCGAACCGGTCTTTGCGAAGCATTAAGTAACCGCCTCCTCGACGGCTGCGCTTTCGACCTCGCACTTGCAGTCGACGCAGCAATCCAGGTCTTCAATGAGAAATCCCCGCCTCTCCCAATCCGACAAGCTGGACGTATCTACCCCAATTCGTCTGCCGATTTCCTGAGCGATCACTCCAAAGCGAGCCCTGAACTTATAGATGAAGCAAAATTTTGAATCGCGATGAACCAACGACGGTCCTGAGTAAAAGAGATTTGGATACAAGGTAGATGAATCGACTTCGCTGAAAACCGGTTTTCCATCCTTCCAATTGAAGAATGAAGGAATCTGCCGCTTGATGCCTGATTCAAAACCGGTGGCTAGAATCGGTTTCCGAGAGGTCTCATGCGAAGCCCCGTCTAAAGTAAAAACTCGATAACCCTCCCCTTCCTGAATCACTTCAATTACTTCGCTGCGGCCCAACAGCTCGATACCGTCTGGAAGCGCCCGGGCCATCCGAGACAATCGCTCTTTGGTAAAGGGACTCAGAGACACGCTCGGATCGGGGTCATCGACCTTCCAAGGCTCGCCTCGCGACAATACCTTCACCTTACAACCGCGAGCCGCCAAGTGATAGGCCGCATCCATACCGCTTTCGTATCCGCCAATCACTACAAATTCATCCCCGTCCACATCTTGCCAGCTTCGAACTCTAGAGGCGATACGGCAAAGATCGCCTCCAGGAAAAGGTTCGGAATCTGGAAAGGAGAATTCGCCCGTAGCCCAAATTACAAAACGAGCCCGCATTTCCCCCTCATCGGTTTCGAGGACGAATCCATCGTCATCGGATCTCATTTCGCTCACTGCGCAGTCTTCTCTGACCGGCAGATCGTAATGGTCGACAACCGCTTCCAAATAAGCCGCATATTGCCTTCCCGAAAGATGCTCCGTATCGAAAAGGTCTCCCGGCGACGTGCGGGGGCTGACGGAATTGAGGTCGGTCGCGTAGAACGGATTCGAATGGAAAGAAGGCGTAATCAGCCGCATCTCGTTGGGCCAACGCTGAAATGAGGAACCTACTCCATCCCGCTCGAGAATTGTGAAGTTCTCTAAGCCTATTTCCCGTAATGCCAAAGCGCAGCCCAAACCCGCCGGACCCGCTCCTACAATGGCTACATCGAAAATCGATTCACTCATTCTATCCTCTATTCAATCCGAAAAGCTAAAGTTGCGTTGGATTGGGAGCATCTCCGTAGACCGCTTCAGGATCGAAGGCCTTTTCGTCTTCGATGAAGCCTAACGCTCGAGGACCTGAAGCCTCTCCAAGTTTGATCGCTCTGTAGAAGCAGCTTCTGTATCCAACATGGCATGACGCTTCTTCGCCTCCCGCAGAAGGCGCATCCAGACTCACTTCAAGAACGAGGCAATCCTGATCGTCATCGATCAAGGCCCGCTCGACTTTCTGAGTCATCCCGGAGCTTTCGCCTTTCTTCCAGAGCTTCTTGCGTGAGCGAGACCAATAGTGAGCTAAACCCGTATTCAAGGTAGCGTTTAGCGCTTCCTCATTCATGTAAGCGAACATCAGGACTTCCTTGGATTCAGCATGCTGCGTTACGCATGGGATCAATCCGTTTTCGTCGAACTTAGGAGCCAACTCGCTCCCTTCCTCTACTTGGAGAACCGATTCTCGTTTCGCGAAATTCATCCCTAACTTATCGCAATTTACTTGCGTTAAGGTCAATTATTATTGCAACTAAAATACGTTTGAGGAAACGCAAGTTCAACGGGAATCAATGAATAGCGAAGCGGATGCGAACAGAGAGAAACGGTACGAAGATCTCGTGCTTCGTTTGCAAAACGCCAACTTGCGAGTCACCAAGTTTCGTCGCAACCTAATCGACTTGCTCCTTGAGAGAGAACCCTTCGCTTTATCGGTAGAGGAAATGCATTCCCTTTCCGTATCCTCTTCTCCCGACTTGGTCACTGTTTACCGAAACGTCGAAGCCTTGACGGAGATCGGAGTGCTCGATCGCGCTTCAGATGGAAAAGGTCCAGCGAGGTACCGTCTAAACGAAGGCAATGAATCGAAACTAAAAGTGAGCTGCCGCCAATGCCATGCGACGCTCGTGAGCCCCTCGCCCATTATCTTCGAATTAGAAAAAGTCGCTCGAGAATTTGGATACAGAGAGCTCATCGCAAACTGCGAGATTACAGGATACTGCGAAGACTGCAGGGAAGAACGCGCTAGCAAAATGGC
>JBCCZW010000550.1:0-3473 GCA_039186805.1 Verrucomicrobiota bacterium | reverse complement strand
TCTTAACCGGGTTCTCGGTCAAACTTCTGATGAAGGAGGCCCAAGCGCTCAAAGAGCAGGATAACGATGAGGACGAAGAGATCATTCTCCTTGCAGAAAAAGGAGCCAAAGACGGAACGCTCACATCAAGCGAATCCGATATGGTAACCAACGCCCTAAAGCTAGATGACGTCCTAGTCACCGAGATCATGACTCCTCGTACAGTCGTCTACGCCTTGGAGAAGAACCTCTCCATCGGTCAGCTCTTCAGTCAGCAGAGCAATATCGAGTTTGCTCGTATACCCGTTTACGAGGACGACATCGACAACATCGTCGGCGTCGTCCGCCGCCGCGACATTTTGCGCCACAAGGCGGACGACCAGGACCATATCGCCCTTACTGAGATTATGAGCGAGGCCCGCTTCGTTCCCGAGACGATCACCGTCGCCAATGCCCTTCAAACGGCTCTCAAGACCCACCAGCAAATTCTCATCGTCGTCGATGAGTTCGGCTCGATGGCAGGCGTCATTTCCATGGAAGACATCATGGAGTGCATCCTGGGCCGAGAGATTTTCGAAACCGACGACAAAGCCATCGACATGCGCGAACTCGCCCGTCACGAAGGCAAAAAAACTGCCGATGCTTTGGCCAAGGAAGAAAAGAGCGCAAGCTAACAAGCTCTCCAAACTTGCAATCCGTATCCGCTCTCTGGATGCTAACCTACGATGGAAGACGTCTATCTGTCTGATTACGCCCGCTGGGACCCAAAACCTTTCATAATCCAATTCGGAGAGGGATTCGGTCTCCGCTACTACGGCCTCGCCTACGTTCTCGGCTTTATCATCGGAGGCTGGCTTCTTAAAGTCTACTACGAGAAGAAGCTCTCTCCCTTCGACAAAAACCAACGCCAGGACATCTTCCTCTACATCATCATCGGAGTAGCAGTCGGCGGCCGCCTCGGTTACTACGTCTTCTACAATACCCGAGACCTTTTCCATGAGCCCTGGACGATCTTCCAAATCTGGAAAGGCGGCATGGCCAGTCATGGCGGTTTCATTGGTATCGCCCTTACGATTTGGTACACGGCCCGCAAATTCAAACAACCCTTCTGGCGCGTAGCCGACCTAATTTGCACACTCGCTCCCGCAGGTCTTTTTCTCGGACGAATCGCCAACTTCCTCAACGGAGAACTTTGGGGCAAGCAGACCTACTTCAAATTCGCGGTCATATTTACCAATGACCCCTCCACTCCGCTTCTTCCCCGTCATCCCTCCCAACTCTACGAAGCCCTCCTCGAAGGACTCGTGCTTCTCATCTACACTCAGTGGCGTATTTGGAAAACGGATATACTGAAACGAGCCCCGGGCCGTCTCGTCGGCGAGTTCCTTTTCGGCTACGCCATCCTCCGCATCTTCGGCGAACACTTCCGCGAACCTGACGCTGACCTTATCATGGGCCTTAGCCGCGGTTCCTTCTACTCAGTCATCCTTGCGATCTTCGCAGTATTCATCCTCTGGAGATCAACCAGCAAGAAGGCTCTCTCTAGCTAAGGCGACGCAACGACTCCGGCTTTGCGTTTCAGTCGTTACATCCCGAACCAATAAATCGCGTTCAACACCGCGCACGCCGCTAAAGCCGCCACCACGTCATCGATCACGACGCCGAAACCGCCGTAATACCGCTGTAGTCCTTTGATGCCAAAGGGTTTCCAAATGTCGAATAAACGGAATAACCCAAAGCCGATCAAAGCCAGCAACCAAGCCTGATCACCGTATTTCATGGGCTCCCAAAGTCCTACAAAGACCAAGGGCATCGCCACCACTTCATCGAAAACCACCTCCCCAGGGTCCACTTTTTTCAAGCGACGCTCCGCCTCGCCGCAAATCCCAATCGCCACATAGCAAAGCCCCAAAGTAGCGACTATCCCCACCAAAGGACCCATCTGTAAAATCAGCACGACATACAACAACAGACCCGCAGCGGAACCCCAAGTACCCGGAGCTTTGAATTTCCCCACGCTGCCCAAAGTCGCCAAACGAAGCACGACATGATCAGGCCAATAGCGAGGCCATCTTGGATTTCGAATCATAACAAAACTATTTCTTGTCCTCAGAAAAAACGAGATTGCCATACTTGTTAAAGTATTTGGCTCCCGAATACAAAGTCATCACCACGCACAACCAGAAAAACGCGCGCCCACTCCACTCCAGCCAAAATGCGATCTCATTGGCGTAAGTCAGGCCCCATTGCGCGAAGTCAGCGCTGAATACCGCCGACAGCAAAAACCCTCCAACCGCAATTATCTGCGTAACGGTCTTCTGCTTGCCTGCGCTTTCAGCGGCCATAACGACCCCTTTAGTCGCCGCGACAAGCCGCAAGCCCGTGATCATAAACTCCCGGCCTAGAATAAGCAGTACGAGGAAAATATGCACCGTCCCCTGTTCGACCAAAGCGATCATCAAGCCCAACATCAGAATCTTGTCGGTCAGGGCGTCCATTAAGATCCCGAAATTGGATACAATCCCAAGCTTCCGAGCGTAATATCCATCCAACCAATCAGTGATGCCTGCGATAACAAAGAGAAGGAATGCCGCCGTCGCCGCTCCCTCAAAATCGACGCGGATCAATCCCACGATGATGAACATCAGCGGGATGCGCGATAGGGTAAGGAGGTTGGGCAAGTTCATTGGGCCAAAATCAAAGGACTTCATCTGGCGAAGTAAAGACCTTGGATCCCTGAATCATTACTTAGTTTGACGGCCATCCAAACATCGCCAAACCCCGCAGAAACGATCGCGCAACTTCTGCGTTGCCACCTCGCTTCCTCCATGGCTATTTCACAAGCCCTCCTGAAATGAAAACCTGCATCTATCCCAGTACCTTCGACCCAATCACCCACGGCCATCTCGACGTCTTCGAACGCGCCTGCCGGATGTTCGACCGAGTCATCGTAGCAATCGCCTCTAATCCAGGGAAAAATCCCTTTTTTTCGGCAGAAGAACGCCTTCAGCTAGTGAGAGAGAACATCTCCGACTACAAGCATACCTCCGTAATGGTTTTCGAAGGCCTCCTTGTCGACTTTGCAAAAGAGCAAAAGGCGGATGTAATCATCCGCGGACTCCGAGCCGTCTCCGATTTCGAGTTCGAATTTCAAATGGCCCTCATGAACCGTCACTTGGCTGATGAGATCGAAACAATACTGGTCATGACCAAGGAAGGTTACAACTACACCAGCTCCAGCCTAGTGAAACAAGTCGCGGAATACGGTGCGGACATCAGCGCCTTCGTACCCGAAAACGTCAACGAAGCTCTCAAGGCAAAAGTAGCAAATCGGTAGCGGCTGAAAGCGAAGGCGTTCGCACCCGCGAGATAATCGCGAACTATACTGCCGCCTTCTCCAAAATTCCCTCGGCGACCCTAATCCAGCCTTTGGGTCCAATTTCAGGTACCTGATTCGTTTCCGTGCCCAGCATATCAGCCCAAGACCCATCAAG
>JBCCZW010000549.1:0-3478 GCA_039186805.1 Verrucomicrobiota bacterium | reverse complement strand
TCGCACTCTTTTTCGCGGTATGACAACGGACACCTTAACAAAGACGGCGTGCATATGGTGTGCGGATTGGATTCGGAATATGCGTTGGCAGTAGATGGCGCTTTGGGAGGAAACAAGAGGCGAAATCAGACGCCGGTTTTGCCGGAGATCGAACCGATGACAGAGGATTCAATTTCCGAGGATTGGCGAGCTCTTTGGGGAATGAGTAAAGTGGTTCTCACTAAGAAGCGTTGGTCGAAGTTGGACATGGGGCAAAGGAAGGCGTTGCGGCAGTATGTTCATGCGGGCGGGGATGTGATATTGACTGGGAAGAGCGACTACCGCGGCTTGCTGGGACTTAATTTTTCGGAAGAGTTGAAGTCCAGGCGTTCGGTCCGGATTGGCCTAGGGACGTTCTCCTTCCAGGAGAGTTCCGAGCCGAAAGACGTCGCTAAGATTGTGCGTTGGGCGGGTCCGTATACCATAGATGGAGTTGAGAGTATCGGGATTATGGGTGAAGTCGATCGCTTCGTGTCAGGATCTTTTGGGTACTTTGCCACTTTGATTCTTTTCCTAATATTGGTGGGTCCGGTAAATCTTGGATTTTTTTGCCGCGGGCGGAAGCGGTATTTGATTTTCGTGACGACGCCTTTGATCGTCATCGCATTTGTGGGGTCATCTTTGCTGTATACGGTTTTTAAGGACGGCGTAGGCGGAAGCGGTAAGACCTATCGGATGTCGGTGTTTGAGCCCAAGGAAAAGCAGGTAGTGAGGATGCAAGCGCAGACTTCGATTGTCGGCATGAAGATGGCCCGGGGCTTTGAGCTTCCGGGAAATGCGCATTTTTCATTGTTGAAAGATCTGGGGGCGGGCGGCGGTAAGTATGGTCGGGGCAATGGAGAGTATTGGGGCGATTGGTTCAAGTCGCGGGCCAGTCAGGCTCATCTGATAGTCAGTATAGAGCCGTCTCGTGAAGAGATACGGATTGAGCGAACTTCAGTAGGCGAGGGCTTGATTGCGAAATCCCGTATCAAGGGAACTTTGACTCCTTTTGTCTACCGTGATGAGCATCAGGATTGGTGGTATTTGGAAAGTCTGTCTTTGGGGGAGAAGAAGGAAATGCGGAAGATGGATCGTAAGGAGGTCGATAATGTCTTTAGTGGGATTTCGGATGGGAAAGCAGAAAAGTTGTTTGCGGAGTTTGCGCATAGATCTCGAGCAAATCCGCATCACTTCTTTGGGGGACTGTCGCAAGAGACTTTTGAGGGCTTCGATACCTTAGGCTCACTTGAATGGAGGAACGTTACGCATTTGGCGACAGGTAGCTGCGTTTTGGAAGAGAAAGGAGGGTCGTAAGATGGAGTTGGATACAGTGGCTGAGCTCGGTCAATTGGAGTATGGCCCAGAAGCGGTCGCGGCGATCGAGGTCGAGGGATTGGTGCGTCATTTCGGGAATCTTAGAGCGGTCGATGATGTTTCGTTTAAAGTAGAAGCGGGAAAAGTGGTGGGCTTTATCGGAGCGAATGGCGCGGGCAAGACCACGACGATGCGGATCTTATCGACCTTGGAGACTGCGGATGCGGGACGTATCCGCGTAATGGGATACGATGTTATTTCTCAACCTGCGGAAGTGCGGAAGGTCTTAGGGTGGATGCCGGACGCGTTTGGAAAGTACAAGAATATGGAGGTGGAGGAGTATTTGGACTTTTTTGCTCGGGCCTACGGACTCAAGGGAGAGTTACGGGAAAAGCGTCTGAATGATGTTTCGGAGTTTACGGAATTGAATCGGATTTCGCGTATGCCGGTCGCGACTTTGTCGAAGGGGCAGAGTCAGCGTTTGAGTCTGGCTCGTACTCTTTTGAACGATCCTGAAGTTTTGATTTTGGATGAACCGGCGGCCGGTTTGGATCCGAAGGCAAGAGTTGAATTGAAAAACCTGATACGCTTATTGGCTCGGAAAGGTAAGACGCTATTGATTAGCTCTCATATCTTGTCCGAGTTAGACGAGGTTTGCGATGCCTTGGTTTTTATAGACCGCGGCAAGATTGTGTTTCATGGGGATTCGCATCAACTGAAGAATGACTCTCAGGGTGAGATGCTGGTCGAGGTTCAAGTTTCGGGCGGAGACGAAGCGTTTATGGCGTGGCTGCATAGTCATGCGAGCTTGGAGTTAGACAAGCAGGCTGAAGGGCATTTTTTCGTGAAATTGAAGGGCGAAGGGGATCGGAGGGCTCAGGTGTTGCGGGAGATCGTAGAGGCGGGATTTGATGTGATTGGTTTCAAAAAGACGGAGCGAAAGCTCGAGGAAGCGTTTATCAAGCACTTGAAGGAAAATGAGGGACATTGAGGCTATGAGAAAGAGGGCATTCGAGTTGGCCGACTGGTTGGAGCGATTAGCCTTCGCATATAGGGGAGGCGGCTTATGACGGTTGCGGCAATGGAGCGCGTTACCGATTGGGTAAATGATCGGCTGCCGGCTGTATTGGTAAAGGAAGTACGGCAAGGTTTGAGCCGAAGCGTATTTTTGATCGAGTTTTATGGGTTCCACGTGGTTTTAGCCTGCATTACTCTTTGGCAGATGGCGGAGGCTCAACAATATGAGGATTTCGGTGGACTGGCGCGTTCGAGCGGCACGCGCGGCGTCTTTTGGTTTTTGATGGCCCTGTATATGATCATCATTGTTCCGTTGATGAATATCAATGCGGTCGCCTCAGAGGTGACCGGCAGGACGATCGAGCTGATGAAGATGTCTGGTCTTTCGGCTCGTAAGATCGTTTGGGGCAAATGGCTGTATCAGTGCCTGTATCTGGCGATGATCACGCTTTCGACCTTTCCGTATTTGTTTTCCTACTACTTAGTGGCGGGGGGCGATCTGATGATGGAGGTTAGACTGATGCTCGGCTTGGGCTTCGGCTCGATCTTGGTGACCGGTCTAGCGATTGGTATATCGCCAATTGGTTCGAGTCGATTTCGGCCGATGATCTTCTTGGGTTTGATGATTTTCTTTTTTGCGGGCGGGGTGCAGCTGTTTTCTTATTTCTTCGGTTTTCGGAGAGGAGTTTCTTTTGGAGACTCGGCTTTGACCCTGTTCTTACTGGGAACGCCGCTGACCTTGTTTGCTTTAGAATTGGGGACGGCGAAGATCAGCTCGCGGGTCGAAGGGAATGCCTTGGCGATCAGGTTGATCGGGTTGGTTTTGGTTGGGGTGCCTGGTTTAATGATTTTGGGAAACCTAAACGCGGAATTCGCCACAGGATTTGCGAGCGGGGCGATCGTGATCATTCCTTGGTCGGTAATGTTGACTCAGCCAGTGCTGGCTGCGGGAGCTTATGGGCAGTATTTGAAATATGGTTACTTCGGCCGCTTTATGGGGCGTTTGTTTTTCTATCCGGGTTGGGTGAGCGGTGTCATGTATTGCACGGTGTTGATCGGGCTATACGATATTATGATTCTCTTGTTGAATCATAGCGTGAGCGATGGGGACAAACTAGAGATGATG
>JBCCZW010000548.1:0-3479 GCA_039186805.1 Verrucomicrobiota bacterium | reverse complement strand
GCGCGGTTGTTGCGGTACATTGGAAATTTTGGTCATAGAATAGTCGTCTGCTTTTTTCGACTTCGTAACATAAAGTAGTGGACAAATTCTTAGGCTCTGTATTAGGTTCTTAATTACATGGATGACTCATCTAGCTTGACGGTATCTAACCCGCAGCTGAACGTCGTTGGTAAGGCGAAGACTTATGTTTTGGATTCTAACGTCTTGCTCCATGATCCCCATTCCCTCTTCAAGTTCGACGATAACAATCTTGTTATTCCGATCGAAGTGCTTGAGGAGTTGGATAACATCAAGATGGAACAATCGAGTGAACGTGGCCGCAACGCGCGTCGCGTGAATCGTTTGCTCCGAGAGCTTCTTCCGGATTCGCGCGCGATGAGGGAAGGGGTAAAAATGGATACAGGGGGATCGCTTTCAGTTGTGATCAACGCTAACCCTATCGATGGCGGCTCCAAGTCGTCTCGAATCCTAGCGGCCGGCTCGTCGCTGGACCTGAATAAAAAGGACAATCGTATTTTGGCGGCTGCTCTTTTTGTCCAGGAGCATTTCCCGCCGCCGGTCATATTGGTGACGAAGGATATCAATATGCAGCTCAAAGCCAGGGCTTTGGGGCTGGAAGCGGAGGATTACCTCAACGACAAAGCTGCTGAAGATCCGGAATACGATTCGTATCAGAAGATTGTCGTATCGACTCACGAACTACAGCGCTTTGCATCGGAAGGCGAGTTCGAGGTCGACTTGGAGGAGACTCCGCTCGATACGAACGAGTATGTTTTGCTGACCACTCCAGAGAGCAAAACGATGCCTGCTCGCCACTACGGCGACGGCGTATTGAGGAAATTGATACTTCCGGAGTATGTTAAGGCTCCGGGCGGCATCCCGATCCGACCGAGGAACCTGGAGCAGCGATTCTTTATGGATGCGTTGCTCGATGATTCGGTGTCTTTGATTACGTGTTACGGCAAGGCAGGCACCGGCAAGACTTTGCTGTCGACGGTCTGCGCTATCTATCAGACTTTGCACCACCATGGGACTTATGATGGGGTTTCGATCTCTCGTCCGGTCATCAGCGTGGGCAATGAAATCGGTTTTTTGCCGGGGTCTCTCGAAGAGAAGATGAATCCTTGGCTGCAGCCGTATTACGATGCCTTAGAAGTTCTTATACCTAGCAATTCACCAAAGGAGCCTCAGTTTGAAAATAAACGCCAACGAAAGAAAACTCCCCCACCAGAGACTGCCGAAAAGACACCGAAGCCGTACGAACGCCTTCTTGAGTCGGGATTGGTCGAGATCGAAGCGCTTTGCTTTATTCGAGGCCGTTCGATCGCCCGCCGCTTCTTCATCTTGGATGAAGCGCAGCAGCTGACGCCTCATGAAGTGAAGACGGTCATCACTCGGATTTCCGAGGGATCGAAGATCGTCCTGATTGGCGACCCGGCTCAGATCGACAATCCTTATGTGGATTCGCGCAGCAATGGTCTCGTCTATTGCGCAAACCGAATGCGGGGGCAGGCGATCGCAGCGCACGTTCAGCTGACGAAGGGCGAACGTTCGCTTTTGGCCGAACTTGCGGCGGATCTGCTGTAGATCGATGGATTAGCTTTAAAAATTGGAAAGACGCGGAGCTTTGGGCTTCGCGTCTTTTTGTTGTTGGGAGTTTGCGCTTCAGTCCGACCAATGCAGATGGATTGGACGGACTCAAGTCCGTCCTCCTTGCTTTACTTCTTCGCCTGGAGGGTCTTTGCCTTGATTTGATTGATTCCCACTTGGATCTTCTTGAGGACGCGTTTCTTCATGCGGTCGGTAAAGAGGATGCCGTTTAGGTGATCTACCTCGTGCTGGATGCACCGTCCGAGGAGACCGTTGGCTTCGATCACGTGCTCGACCCCATCGATGTCTTGGTAGACGCAGCGGATCCAATCGGGACGTTCGACGTCGCCTCGCACATTGGGAAAGGACAGGCAGCCCTCTTCGTAGACGGTTTCCTTGGGCTCTAGGGTTTCGACGACTGGATTGCACATGCCGATGGGCATGAAAAGTTCGAGAGGGGGTTTCGCGCCATCCAGGGTGTATTCGAAATCGGGCTCGCAGCCGCGAAGGTCCACAACGCAGAACATGAGGGCTTTGCCGATTTGCTGGGCGGCGAGACCGATGCCTTCGGCGTCGATCATTGTATTGACCATTTCGACGAAGAGTTCTTCGAGCTTATCATCGAATTCGGTGACGGCTTCGCCCTTCTGATGGAGGACCTCTTCCCCGTAGTGAACTATTTGTAGAGCCATATGTCTTCGTTTTTGACCTAGCCAAGACTCCTGCTAGGGCTAGATCAATTTCTTTTCCGTAAACCGCTGATAATGACCAACAAACCTCAGAGTAGATCCCATGGCCTCACGGGCGTTGGCATGCTTTGCCTGGGAGTTTCGCTGGTGATTATCGGCTGGTTAATTCCCTCTCGGTTCAAGTCGATTCCCTACGATGTTTTGAAAGAGGCAGGGATAGGGACGCAGTCACTCAAGGAAGTTGCTGAAGGCTTTTTGTCGGACGATAATTTGGGAGCGACTCAGCTGATGGCGGAAGCGGCTGAGCGACTGGCCTTGGAGGATTGGAACTCTTTGAGGTTTCAGTTGGAGCAGCTTGAGTCGGCGAATGAGCCGTTGCGACGCTGGGGCGTTTGGGATCCGTTTTTGGATGCTGCGTTATCGGATGTTCCTTGGGCGAGTTACTCGGATCAGCCGGGAGCTTTGGGAATGTTGTTATCGAAGCGATGCCGGGACGAAATGGGATCTCTACTTGAGAACTCGAGGAACCCGTTGGTGAGCGCGCTGATCGAGACCGGGCAACTAACGAGCTATAAACGTCTCTTTCCGGTTCAGAGCGCGTCAGGCCGACCTTTGGAGGCGACTTTGCTGGTCTTGGGATTATTGGCCCAGGGGGATCATCTTACGGATGGAGTGAAACGGGAGTTGCGGGAAGAGCTGTATCGAATTTCCCAGGACGAGACAGTGGGGCATTTGGAGGATTTCTATATCGATCTTTTGTCCTTGTCGCGTCTCTATAACTGGGGGCAGCTAAAAGCGCTTTCGGCGAAAGTCAACGACTTGAAGACGTATTCAGAGCTTCGTTACACGCTACATCGCAAGAAGGAGGATCAGGCTGAGCTCTATGCCATGCTGCTGATGGTCGACGATGCGGCGGATGTGATGGACTTTTTGGGTGAATTTGGAGAGGATGGATTTTCGACTCTCTTGCGGACGATTAAGCTGGGGAAGGGGAGTTTGGAGCTCTTGCTGCGCGAGAAGTTACCGGTGGAGGGCATGGATAATCCCCAAGAGTCATCGGCTCTCGGCGCTCGAATGGCGGCGTTTAGCCTGCAGAATCCTCAGCTGTCATTGGCAGCCAAATACGTTTTGTTTTTTCTGGGGGCCTTTGCGGCCTTTGCGGGGGCGGGTCAGTTTGGACGCTTTTATAGAGAGGCGACG
>JBCCZW010000547.1:0-3489 GCA_039186805.1 Verrucomicrobiota bacterium | reverse complement strand
ATATCGTTGACTACTCGGAAACAAAATCCATCGTCGAGGAAACGGAAGCCGATTGGGGTCCGATAGACATACTCGTCAACAACGCGGGCATATCCTACCGAGGAGCTGTCGAAGACATGTCCAACTCCGAAGAACACCGTCAAATGCAAGTCAACTACTTCGGTCCCATGAACCTCATCCGCGCATGCCTCCCTTGCATGCGGCGACGCAAACAAGGACGCATTATTAACGTCTCTTCCGTTGGCGGCATGATGGCCATGCCCACGATGGCTTCCTACTCTGCCTCGAAATTCGCGCTCGAAGGAGCCAGCGAATCCCTCTGGTACGAACTCAAACCCTGGAATATCAAAGTCACGCTCGTCCGCCCAGGCTTCATCAACTCCCTCGCCTTCACGAAAGTCCAATATCCCCAGAGCGTAGAAAATGCAGATCGACCCAACGCCTACGCCCATCACTACCTTAATATGACGCGGTTCGTCGAAAAGCTAATGAAACGCACTCCCTGCACCTCGCTCGACGTTGCCCGATCGATCTACAAAGCAACCTTCATGAAGCATCCGCCCCTCCGCATGGCCGGCACCCCAGACGCCAGTCTATTCTACTTCCTCCGCCGCATCCTGCCCCGCTGGGCGTACCACAAACTGCTCTACATATCCCTACCTGGCATCAAAGATTGGGGCAAGCCAATGACCGACGAAAAATGAACAGAGACCTATCCGACATCCTATTTCGCATACTTTTTAGCACCATCTTTATTGGACTCGGCGGTGAACACATATTCAGCGACGAACTTATTCAAAAGATGATGCCCAACTGGGTCCCCGCTCCCCGGTTGTTTTCCATTCTCTCGGGAATCGTGCTCGTCACTGGTGGCGGTCTGATTGTATTAGGATTTCAACTTCGAATTGCCGCCATGCTTCTGGGCGCATTCGTTATCGCAGTGACGGCTACCGTACACGGTCCCGCGCTTTTGAATACGCCAGACTTCGTTTCCTCGGACAACGTTTGGATTTGGGATGTGCTCCAGAGGTCCAACTATGTGAAGAATCTCTGCCTCTTGGGCGTCTGCCTCATGCTCTACCATTACACTCCCGGACGCTTCAGTCTGCACGGCTACTTGACGCGTCAGCCTCCCAGCATACACTAAGGCCCCAAGAGGATTCAAAAGTCTTCAACCGCCTTATCGGGGCTTTTGAAAAACAAGGCGAGGCCACATACGAAGACAATCCTCTAAGTAGCGAAGCTCGAAAGACCTTCGAATCGCCTCAAGCAGCTGGATATTCGATTCGCAATGAACAAATGCCCCAAAGCCCTCTTAGAAAATTTTGGCCGAAAAACCACGGCGATATCCACGGACCGAAATTCGGAGTTCGAACCCAAATAGCTCAAGAATTTAAAGTTCAAAATCTTCAAAAGCAGCTTCAGAAACAAGTGCTGGCTTTGAGAACCCCTCCTCAAAGCCAGCGATCCCTTGTTACTGCCTTGATCCTAAACAACGAGGGACGTGAACGTCCTTACTCATAGTTGCATTAGAAAATTCTGATTATCACTTACCCTCCTCGAAAATCGGGTGTTACCCGCACGAGAGAAATAAGGATAATATCTATTTCGAGCAACTTACTCCACCCTTTAACCAATTCCACTCAAAACTAGCCTTTCATAGAGTTTTTCAAATCTACGCGCCAAACGCTCCCTAACCCTTCACTAATTTTACAAAGAGAATAAATCTTGCCCCGCATCCAGCCCAACCCCAACCTCCTTCAAGATGCTCGCTGGGAGCCTCCACGTCCGCGGTAAGGGTCTAACCCACCAGCTCAATCACACATAACCTGTGTTAAGACCTGAAGAAAGCGGACGCCAGGTACCAACTTAACGGAGGTTAACGATGCCAAAGCCATTACCATCTGGGGCCCACCTGGATCACCTAAAGAAGCAAGCGAAGAGCTTGCTCAAAACCGGACGCCAAGCCGAAACCGAAGCAATTAGACGCTTCCAAAGTCACCATCCCGAATACGCCACGGGTGTACCGAAGCCGGATAAACTAAAACTGCAGGAAGCTCAACTGGTCGTCGCTCGAGAGTACGACTTTCCAAGCTGGCCGCAACTAGTCGCCGCCACCAAGGAATCGAAAACCGATTCGCCCGACACCAGCGGCATTCTCATCCTCACCAACGGCGAATCCGCCGTCGAAACTCTCAAGCGCGCCAATATCCCAGGTCACAAGGAAGAATGGCTGGAAGTCCTCCACGATGGTCCCGTGCCTTTCACGGAAACCAGGACCGAACTCAATCGAATCCGGGCCAAGCACATCGCTTCTCTCGGCTGGTCCAGCGAAGAAGGCGCCTACAATCGCTTTCAAAAACGCGACGCGCTTCTCAAGCAACACGACAAATACCAGGAGATGCAACTCTGGTTCGAACACGATCTCTACGACCAACTTCAGCTTATCCAAATACTGGATACGCTTGCGGAAAGGCAAGAATGGAACGGAAACGTCAAACTAGTCCAAACAAGCCGCTTTATCACCGAGCTCTCCGCAGAGGAATTGAAACGAGAAAGCGAAAACCCGATCAGCATAGCCGAAAAGCACATCAGCCTCGCCCAACAAGCATGGTCCGCTTTCCGCCAACCCAAAACGGACCAAATCAAACGCCTGGTAGAAAGTGATCTATCGACATTGCCTCACCTGAAGCCCGCCCTTAAGCGAGTCCTCCAAGAAAACCCAGACGAACACACTGGGCTCGGACGCACCGAACGCCAAATTCTCGAGGCGGTTGTCTCAGGAGCCGATAAACTCGGCCCCGTTTTTCGCCACAGCCAACAGCAAGAAGAAGCGGCCTTCATGGGCGACCTCTCCTTCGTCGCCATCATAGACCGCCTCACCCAAGGCAAGGCCCCGCCGCTCAAAGCCGAAGGAGTCTCTCGATTACTCGAAAACGCCGATCCGCTCAAATTCGAAACTATCAGAGAACGCCGCCTCCAAATTACGGATACGGGTCATTCCATTCTTTCCGGAAACATCCGCTACCAGACCCCGCCCTACTGGCTGGGTGGAACCCAAATAACGTAGCTCTCAAAAGGTAGCATCGCGCGTGAGCCCGATGAACTCCCCTGTTCATCAGGCTCACCTCCGATGCTACTCAACCCCACGTTTCCCTTCCCACCAATCCGCTGCCACGGAATCATGAATGAAATGCACCCCCTCGATCCCCAACTCTAGAGCCGCTTCGACATTCTCTAACTTATCATCAAAGAAAACTGCCTCCCTCCCCTCGACGCCTTCTAAATCCAAAACCGTCTCGTAAATTCTCCGCTCCGGTTTCCGAGCCCCCATTTCATTCGAAAAGTACAAGGCATCGAACATGCCCGCGAATTCCGAATACAACGACATAAACACTTCCACATGTTCCCTGTTTGTATTCGACAGAGCCACTACGCGAACGCCAGCCGCCTTCATGTCCGCGACTGTACGCCGAGTCTCCTCTATCT
>JBCCZW010000546.1:0-3492 GCA_039186805.1 Verrucomicrobiota bacterium | reverse complement strand
CAACTTCGTTGCGACGAATGATACGAGCGTGAGCGTTGGCTTGCACCCGACCTTCGACGACCAAACAACCCGCGACGAAACCGTTTGCAATCGGGAAAACCGCGCGCGTCTCGGCAGCGCCAATCTTGTTTTCGCGATTGCAAACGGTTTCGTCGCGGGTTGTTTGGTCGTCGAAGGTCGGGTGCAAGCCAACGCTCACGCTCGTATCATTCGTCGCAACGAAGTTGTGGTCGAGAGCAAGGTCGATACGCTTCGCCGCGTAAAGGACGAGGTGAAGGAAGTGCGCGCCGGAACCGAGTGTGGTATCCATCTCGCAAAGTTTAACGACTACAAGGAAGGCGACATCATCGAGATCTTCGAGGTCCACGAGGTGCGTCCGGAATTGTAAACGGCTTCGCTTCGATACATACGGTCGGCCCGGGCTTCGAGTCGTACAGCCTTTTAACCCTCAAGCGACTTTCGGAAAGTGAGCAATCGAAACTTAAGAGTCGGCGAATTGCTGCGGCGCGAGATCAGCGATATAATGCATACGCGATATCGGGGAGAAACGGTGAACATTACGATCACTGGCGTTGATGTTTCCCCCGATCATCAGAATGCGATGGTGTTTTACTCTTTGGTTTCGAAGCAGACTGACGAGTATCACGCTTCCGAGTTCTTCAGGAAATTTGGAGGGCGTATCCGTCATGAGCTTACGAAGCGAATTGTGCTGAAGCGTATGCCAGCATTGGAGTTCAATTACGACATCTCAATGGAGCGCGGTGAACATATTACGGGAATCATCGATTCCCTAGAATTCAGCGAAGACGAAGAGGAAGATTCTTGAGCCAGTATTTTCCAGAGCTCTCAGAGAGGTTCGGAGCGTTTTGCTCTCGCTTACTAGGAAAGCGCGTATGCGTGATCGGGCATGCGAAACCAGATGGCGATTGCATAGGCTCTCAAGTGGCATTGACGCGTATGTTGCAAGCCTTGGGAGTGGAGGTTTTTACGGTCAATGCCGATCCGGCTCCCAAACCCTTGGAGTTCCTTACGCGAGAAACGAAGGTGACAGTCTTGGATTTGGGAGGTTTCGAGGAGCTTCCTCTCATTTATGTGGACTGCGCGGATGAGAAGAGAGTGGGACCAAAGACTTCCGTAGCTTTGGAGCGCTACGAGTTTCTAGCGAATATCGATCACCATATTTCGAATACGAATTTTTCGACCAACGATTTTGTCGATTTTAAGGCGGCGGCGACTTGCGAGATTTTGGCGGGTATGGCTTATGATTTGGCTTGGAAGATCGACGAAGTGACGGCTCAAGCTTTGTATGTCGGCATTCTAACGGATACAGGCAGGTTTAGCTACGCCGCTACCTCGGAACGCGTGTTCGAGTTGGCGAGTCGTTTAGTGGCGGACGGAGCTTCGCCTACTTATGCATCGACGCGTCTGTATGAATGCGAGCGAATGCCTCGCTTGAAGTTGCTTCATCGTTATTTGGATTCTTTGGAGATGATTTGCGACGACCGGATTTGCGTGGGCATGGTGAGGCGGCAGGATTTTCTGGATACAGGCGCGGCTTACGAAGATACGGAAGGCTTTGTCGATTATGCGCGATCAGTGGACAGCGTGGAGGTTGGAATTCTGATTGAAGAGCGTAAGACGACGACTAAAGGGAGCTTGAGATCGAATGATTCATGTTATCGGATGGATCAGATCGCCGCAAAATTCGGTGGAGGCGGGCACGCTTGCGCTGCGGGTTTGAGTAGTAGCCTAAAAGCTGACGATTTAAAGGTGGGGTTGCTTGAGGCGATAAGCGAACGCCTTCGAATGGGAGGAGACTAGGGACGATTTTCAATGAACGAGCAAAAAGACTTAGAAGGTATTCTTTTAATCGATAAGCCATCGGGTATGACCTCTCACGATGTAGTGGACCGAGTCAGACGCACGCTCAAGATGAAGCGTATTGGCCATGCTGGAACTTTGGATCCGATGGCGACTGGATTGCTGATTATTCTAGTGGGTAAGGCGACCAAACTATCTCAGTACTTGATGAGTTTGGATAAGGTTTATTCCGGGACCATCAAGTTAGGTGAAACCACGAATACTTACGACGCGGATGGCGAGGTAATGACAACGAAGCCGGTTCCTGAACTCTCGGAGGCGGACGTAAAGGCTAAGATGGATGAGTTCGTTGGAGATCAATATCAAACGCCCCCTATGTTTTCCGCTATCAAGATCAAGGGGCAACCCTTGTACAAGATGGCTCGCAAGGGACAAGAAGTAGAACGTGAACCTCGATTTATCCGGATCTCAAAGTTCGACCTTTTGGGTTATGAGTCGGGAGAAATCAGCTTTTCGCTTTCTTGTACCAAGGGAACCTATGTGCGGTCGATTGCGCAGGATTTGGGTGAGAAGATTGGTTGCGGGGCGCACCTTTCTTCCTTGCGACGCGATGCTTCTGACGAGTTCACTACGGATAGATCCGTAGAATTAGAGAAGTTTCAAAAGATGTCCCCTTTGGATGTGTCCAAGATTTTGATACCAGGGCATAAGGCTCTCCCAGGCTCGATGTTGTGAGGGCCGTAAAGCAGTTCGATTGCCTTGAGCGCTTTGAGATCGAAGGAGAGGCTTCGGTCCATTTAGCGATTGGCATGTTCGATGGATTGCATGTCGGGCATAAGAAGGTAATCGAATCTGCAATTGCGACTGCTGACGAAAGCGGGGTTTGCGGCGTGTTGACTTTTTGGCCCCATCCGAGCCGCTTGTTTAATCCGGGCAATCCGACGCGGATGATTTCGACTCCGGAGATCAAGAGGCGCGAATTGGGAAATTCGAACATCTACTTTGAAATCGAGCAACCGTTTTCAAAGGAATTCGCTGCAGTCGAGGCGGATCAGTTCGTGAAGATGCTTAAGGATCGCATTCCCAAGCTTGCATCAGTGCACACGGGTGAGAATTGGAGATTCGGGAAGGGGCGTTTGGGAGATGCCGCTATGCTGCAGTCGCTTTGCCGCAGTGAGGGAATCGAAGCCAGAGTCGTCTCGTGCGAAATGTCTGGAGGCGAACGTGTAAGTAGTACGCGGATACGTAGTTGCTTGACGGTGGGCGATATCGGGAAAGCGAATGACCTGTTGGGTTATCCCTATTATTCGATTGGGACCGTTGTTCAAGGGAGGCGTATGGGTCGTACGATCGATGTGCCGACATTGAACCTTCCCTTTGAAGGAGATCTGCAACCCGCATTCGGCGTTTATGCGGTATACGCGCGGGATGTGGCATCGGATAAGCGATTTATGGGAGTGGCGAATTTCGGCGTTAAACCCACGGTGGGAGCTGAAAGACGTCCGCTTTTGGAAGCTCATTTGCTAGAACCTTGCGTTTTCGATTACGGGAATCGCTTGGCGGTAGAATGGCTCAAGTTCTTGCGACCTGAAGAAAAATTCGATAGCTTTGATGTATTAAAGGCTCAAATACAGAAGGATATCGACGATACGAAGCGTTATTTCGGAATCT
>JBCCZW010000545.1:0-3513 GCA_039186805.1 Verrucomicrobiota bacterium | reverse complement strand
GGAAACATCTTGAAAACGACCGCGATCACCAGTCCGAAAATCGCCAATACGATCGTCAGCGCCATGAACAGGATCATCAAAAAAAGAAAGCGCACCCGCGGATTCAATACGCGGCCCGATATATCCCCCACCGTCTGGCCCTTATTCCGCATGGAAACGATCAGCGCTCCAAAGTCATGGACCGCCCCAATTAATATCGATCCAAACAATACCCAAAGCAAAGCCGGCACCCAGCCCCAAATCACCGCAATCGCCGGCCCCACGATCGGCCCTGTTCCCGCGATCGACGTAAAATGATGTCCAAACACGACCATCTTCTTGGTCGGTACGAAGTCCCTGTTATCTTCGAGCTCGACGCTCGGAACCTTCGCCTCCGGATTCAGCTTGAAGATCTTGCGAGCAAGGTATTTGCCGTAGGTGTGGTAAGCGATCAGGTACAACACGGCTGCTCCAAGTGCGATGAGAAGGGTTTCCATGGCGAATGGGGTTAGAAATGCAGAAGAAAGAAGGAGAAACGTCAATTAGGCCACCAATACCCCTTTTCAGGCAATATTATTATCCCTTCAGCGCAAACCGCATTCTGGATCAGTTGACTAGAACCTATCCAAATCGAAATCTCCCCCGCCAAACTCTTCAAGATCCCGACTTCCGTATTCAGTCAGTCAGCAAAGGAGCAAGCCTGCGACGCTGACGCTCTCCCGCCTCGAATTCGTTATAGATCCTTAGTTGACGCGTCCCCATCTTCGTGTTTCACCCCCTTTTAAATCTCCTACTATCCATGCCGGAAATCACACGCCAGGATCTCCTCACGACAAACCGCAAAGCGTTGACCATCAACTTGGACAACGAAAAATATGGCACCTTCGCCGAAATCGGAGCAGGCCAGGAAACCGCTCGAAACTTCTTTATGGCGGGCGGCGCAGCCGGCACCATCGCCAAGACGATCTCCGCCTACGACATGACTTTCAGCGACGAAATCTACGGCAAATCCAAGCGCTACGTCTCACGCGATCGCCTCGAGACCATGCTCGACCACGAATTCGAGCTTCTAGAAGAACGTCTCGGCGGCGAAGAGAACACACGTACCTTCTTCGCTTTCGCCGATACCGTAAAAGCCAAAGGCTACCACGGACCCAACGACGCCCACGGCTGGATGGGTATCCGTTTTCAAACTACGCCTAACTCGAAGCCGAACAACATACTCATCCACACCCGCATGTGGGACGATCAGAACATCGAGCAGCAACACGCCCTTGGAATACTAGGCACCAATTTCATCTACGGCGCTCTCTACCTGCACAGACAGCCCGATGCCTTCATTGAATCGCTTGTCGACAACGTCGGCTCTACACGCATAGAAGTCGACCTCATCCACTTCGATGGCCCCGCGTTCGAAGTCATCGACAATCGCATACTCAACCTACTGCTAGTACGCAAAGGCCTCACCAACGCCGTTCTTTTCTCCCCTGAGGGCGAAGTTGAACTGGCCGCCAATGCTCTCTACAAAAAAGCGGTCCTCGTCGAACGCGGCAGCTTCCGTCCGGTGACGAAAGTGAACATCGACATGCTCAAATGCGCGGGGGGCCAGTTCATTCAAGAACCCAGCCTTTCCGGCAAAGACGTCATAGTAATGGCTGAGCTCACCATGAATAACCTACTCGCGTCAGGAAAAATCGACTACGAAGACTTTCTCGCTCGCATCGACACGATCGGCTCCACCGGAAACTACGTTCTCATTTCAAACTATTTCGAATTCTTCCGCCTCATCCAGTACTTCCGCCGCTATACCCAAGAAATGGTGGGCGTCACCATGGGCATCAACAACCTGCTGGAAGTCTTCAACGAGAAATACTACACTAATCTCCCAGGCGGGATCCTCGAGAACTTCGGTCGACTCTTTCGCAACGCGGTCAAGCTGTACATCTACCCGATGAAGCAAAAGGCCTACCGCCACTACCTCGAGATGCGGGAAGCCGAAGAAGGCGGCGAAAAAGCCCCAGCAAAATCGGCCTCCTCAGGCGGCATCGCCGATGAGCTTCTAATCACTTGCGACAACCTACGGGTCGAATCGAATCTCGCCCATCTCTATCAGCACCTTATGGAGAACGGCTACATCGAGCACATCCGGGGAGTCGATGTGAGCCTTCTCGAGATTTTCTCTCGCGACGTCCTCACGCTCATCGCGCAAGACGACTCTAGCTGGGAAGAGATGATCCCCTCCAAAGCCGTTCAATTCATCAAGACCAATCAACTTTTCGGATACAAAAGCGAATAAGTGAGCAACCCTCAAACAAGCCTTCACGTATTGCTCTCTCAGATCGAAGCCTACGCCTCGAAACTATCTTCAGAGCACCAGGCCTATTGGTCTCTGCACAAGCTCCGCTTCGCTCAGGCGCTCCGTCTCGTCAAAACGCTAAAACGCGAACTCCCAATAGATTCGCCTATCCTCGATATAGGAAACTCCTTTCAAACCCTCCTTTTCGCCGACGGCTTCCCAAAAACGCCAGTCGATACCCTAGGCTACTTCGATCGTACCTATCATCTTCAAAAACCGTCGCGACATTTCGAATACGATCTCAATCAAGCGATAGAGAAAGCGACCTGGCCCACCCCGCCCAGCTCCAAGTATGGGATCATAACTTTCCTCGAAGTCATCGAGCACCTTTATACTTCTCCCCTTCAGGTTTTGCCGTTCTTGAAGACCTTTCTGGAACCAAGCGGCTTTCTCGTCATACAGACCCCAAATGCCGCCGCACTCAAAAAACGCCTAAAACTCCTCCGAGGCGTCAACCCCTATGAAAAGATCCGCCTTGATCGATCCTGCCCCGGTCACTTCCGCGAATACACTCCCGACGAACTGTCGAAAATGAGCGCCGAATGCGGTCTGCTGACGCGAAAGGTCGAATACAACAACTTCACAATCGACGGCAGCAAGTGGGATAGACTCTGGGACCGGCTCGCCAACTACCTTCCTAGATCCTTCAAAAGCGGCTTCACGATGATCCTCCAAAAACCAAGCGAGGAGATATGAAGAGCCTCCCGCTGAAAGCTCCGTTCAAAGTCTATGGCATATTCGTAGCTAATCCAGCCAGATCACGTTAATCACCGAATGCCCCGAATCCCAAAGCTCTTCCACGAACTCGCCAGCCCGTCCGCCGCGCACTCTGGCAACCGCCATTTTTCTTAATCCGTCTTCGAAGGTCAGAAAGCTCCGCAAATCGAGCTTCATAATGAAAGCCTTCTCCACCAAATACTTCACAACATCCAAATCCTCTGTAATGTCGAAAGTGATACGAGCCGAATTCCCGCTGCCCGCCAAAACAGAAGTCAGCGCCCGGAAAATATCCGACTCCGTCACAATCCCCAATAACTCCCCCTTGTTTACCACCGGCAAACCTCCGATGTGAAACCGCGTCATCGTCTGCGCCGCCTTCTCGATCGGCTCTTCCGCAGATATCGTCCGTACCGGAGATTTCATTACATGCGATACTCGGGACACGCTCTTGCCCGCAG
>JBCCZW010000544.1:0-3523 GCA_039186805.1 Verrucomicrobiota bacterium | reverse complement strand
GTTTCAAGGTCCCGATAAGGAGGGCGTGAGAATTCCGGCTAGGGAGGAATTGCTCGGTTGGATCGATAACCGAGGTTCTCGAACACTGGAGTCCTATGATGACGGGGTTGGCGATGCTCCCTTGATGTCCTCTATTCCTGAGCCTGGTAGTATTGTCGAAGAGCGCTATATCGAGTCGATCGATACTTATGATTGGCGATTGTCCAATGGCGCGCGGGTTTTGGTGAAGTCCACTGACTTTAAGAACGACGAGATTCTGATGGATGCGTTTTCGCCAGGCGGGCATAGTCTGGTGGCGGATGACGAATTTTACTCGGCGGTGAATGCTACGGGTATAGCCGGTTTAAGCGGTTTGGGCAAATATGATGCAATCCAGCTCGGCAAGAAATTGGCTGGCAAGGTGGCAAGTGTTTCAGTGTCGTTGAGCAATGGATACGAGAATGTTCGTGGGAGCGCTTCGCCAAAGGACTTGGAGACCTTGTTTCAGTTGACGCATATGAAGTTCACTGAACCGCGATTGGACGAGAAGGCGTTTCAATCGGCTATTGATCGTTTGAGGTCTTCGACGGAAAATCGTTTGAAGAATCCGAATGCGGTTTTCCAGGATGAGGTAAGCCGCGTCATGTATATGGGGCACCCCCGCCATAAGAATATGAGCGAGGCCTTGATTCAGGAGATCGATGCGGATTTGGCATTGGAAGTCTACAAGGACCGTTTTGCCGATGCGAGCGACTTCACATTCATATTTGTCGGTTCGATCGATCTGGAGGAGCTAAAGGCTTATGTATCCAAGTATTTGGCATCACTTCCCAATTTGGGCCGGGAAGAAAAGGGCCGCTTTGTGGGGGATTATATGAAGCAGGGGCAGTACGAAGTGAAGGTTGCCCGAAACCTGGAAGACAAAACGCTTGTGAGCGTGACGGTTTATGGAGATGCGGAATGGTCGAATGAGAATAGTTTTGGTTTGGGCTTAGCCCGAGATGTATTGAACATCAAGATGCGCGAGTCTTTGCGGGAAGAGGCGAGCGGCGTTTACGGCGTGGGGGTGCGAGGCAGTCTGAGTCGCGAGCCGAGAGAGGTGTTTCGAAGCGGTTTTGTGTTTACCTGCGAGCCGGGCAATGCGGATAAGCTGATCGATTTGGCATGGGCGGAGATCGACCGGCTCAAGGAGGAAGGGCCTTCGGAGACTGATCTAGAGAAGGTTCGCGAAAATCGACTTCGTTCTTGGGAAAAGGGCTTGAAGGAGAATCCGTTTTGGAGCGGGCAGCTTTCGAGTTATGCCCGGCAGGGCCGAGACTTCGATGAGATCCTGGCAGCGCCGGATCGAATAAAGGCTTACACGGCTGAGCAAGTACAGGAACTGGCTCGTAGGTATTTTGATGATACGAACCGCATTCGGGCCTTACTGACCCCTTTGGAAGACGGTATCAATTAGCGGCTGGCATGCTAGTAGAGCGCCTAGGCAGGGCCGACTTGAGTCGGTCCGACAATCTGGAACTGATTTCTCTATGGGAGGAGGTCTGGCCGCAGGCGGGCGGTTCCGTCGAAGAGAAACTGGCCGATGCGGAACGTAAGACGGAGGCCGCTGCTGAGCAGAAGGGAGACCTGAGCGAACGGATCCATCGTTTGCATGTCGAGGGAAGATTGGTCGCCGTGTGTCGGACTTTTCTTCGTGAGATCCAGTATGTGGATACGGGCGAGAATACTTCGGTGCTGGCTTTGGCGAGTGTTTGCACGAAGCCTGTTGAGCGTGGGAATGGATTTGGACGTAGGGTCGTGGAGGATGCATTTCGTCGGCTGGAGGATGAGGGAATCGGATTAAGTCTCTTCCAAACAGGCGTGCCGGATTTTTATCGGAAGATGGGCTGCCGGACTGTTTCCAATCGGTTTTTGAACTCTTTTGCCGATAATCCGGAGGCGACCCCTTGGTGGGATGATTGGGCGGTGATTTACCCTGCTGAGGCAAATTGGCGAGAAGCGCCGGTTGACTTGCGAGGGGCGGGGTATTGACTGTTTCCATGTCTCGAAATTTTCTGGAGCAGCGAATCATCAAGGCGGGCATCGAGTTGTCCGAGCGAAACGTCGAGGTGAAGGGAGCTCCGATTACGGCAGATTCGATACGAATGCTTAGAGTGAAGACGATGTCGCCGGGCTTACAGGCGATGTATTCGATAATTGGATTGTCAATGATCGGAATCTCGATCTGGATTTATGCCGAAGTCCCTCACAATATGATGATCTCGCTGGTGATGATGATTGGTGGGGTGGGTAATCTGGTTTTCGCGGGGAATGGTAAGCCGAAGCAGGTTTCCCAGTTGGAGGACAAGGTCGATTTGATGGATCTGACGGGCGAGATCGTGAGCCAATTCGTCAAGATGATGGATGAAAAGCGGAATTCCGAAGGGTGAGTTTTGTGTTGATGCTGAGTGACTTCGGAGGTCTAAAGTAATTCGCAGTTTGCTTGTATGAAGGTATTTACGATCGAAATCGCGGAGGCTATCGAGAACGAGCTTAAGGGCTTCCTCAAGGATTGGGGAGGTGGTTACGCGATGCGATTTACGCGGTTTTTGGATTTGGGAGGCAAGCAATGCGACCTATATGTTTACCCCGCTCCCGAAGGCGCTCCGCCTTGGCTGATCGTGCGGATCAAGTCGGTTTACAAGAGTGAACAGGGAGAATGCATGCAGTATTTCGTTAGTATTCCGGAGGCCGGTAAGTCGATGGACGATGTGTTGGTTTCGCCCGAGGTCTGGAAATTGCCTGCGCTTTCAGACAAGATTTTGACCTTCGTGAAGAACGATATGCTGGTTAAGATAAACGAAGGAGGGGGCGCGCTGGAAAGCGGATCGGGCGCAGAGACAGGTGGGACCTTGGGAGCTGCGAGCGGAGGGCCTGAAGAAGAGGAGGACGAAGATCTGGATGATATCGATACCTCCGGAATTTTGGCGGGAGACGGGGGAGCGGATATGGACTTTGATCCGATGGATATTATTAACTCCGCCAATGAGGATGAGGGCGGTGGCGATGATGGAGGAGACGCCGCTTTCAATCCGGAGGATGTCATAAAGGATTAGACGGTATCTTTGGTGTAGATGGTCTAATCGGATCCGGTAAGGTTCTAGTCTTTGGGAAGATGATCCTTTAGGATTTCGTAGAGTTCAGGACGTTTTTCTTCGATCTCAGAAGGGCTTAAGCCTTCCATGGAGTGGGGGTATTTCAGCCAAGCGCTGGTTTCGTGAATGTAGTAGTCTGGCTCTCGCTCTGTCTGATTTCTGGAAGGTTTGTAGTAAGGGACCGCGATTCGAATGTCGTGCGGCGTGTTTAGGCGGGCTCCGCGCTTAAGATCATCAATTATGGCTTCTACGGATCTTCCGCTGTCGAAAACGTCATCCACGATCAGCAAACTATCTTCGTACTGAACTTTCTTAATGAGATAGCTGAGTCCATATACTTTAACCACCCGGTTTTGTTCATCAATGCCCGAAGAGTATGATGAGGTTCTGATCGCTATGTTATCCGTTTC
>JBCCZW010000543.1:0-3528 GCA_039186805.1 Verrucomicrobiota bacterium | reverse complement strand
TTACAAACCTCATAGGCAACGCAGTCAAATTCACCGATACCGGACATATCGCCACAGAGGTTTCCTTGCTCGATCAACGCCAGGATATGATAACCCTTCAAGTCTCCGTCAGCGATACGGGGATCGGCATATCGCAAGAAGCCCAGAGTAAGCTCTTCAAGTCATTTTCCCAAGCCGATGCCTCCACCACCAGAAAGTTTGGAGGTTCTGGGTTAGGCTTAGCGATCTCGAAACGCCTCGTCGAAATGATGGGTGGAGAAATCGGCGTAGAATCCAAAGAAGGAAAAGGCTCGAAGTTCTGGTTCACCCTAAAGCTCACCCAAAACGCCGATGCTTCTCTCGACCGTCCTTCCCTATTCCCCAACGCTGCCACCGACAAACGGATACTCATCATAAGTCCCCGAAAACGTAGCTCCGACTGGTTGCAAACATGGCTACGGCACTGGGAAGTGAGATCGTTCCGCACGCGTTCGCTCAAAACAGCCTCGCGTTTGATCAAAGAAGCTTCACTCGAAGAGAATCCCTTCACCGCAATCCTCGTCGATTCTAAAGTCGCCAAAGTTCTCGATCCGGGTTCGCTCGCCCAACTCATATCCAACCACCCCGAAATTCGGTGGATTAATGTACATCCCATCCTCTCGAATGCCAACGGAGAAAGCGCCTTGAGCGACGTCCTTCACGACGAGCTGCCATTGCCCCTAAAGCCCAAGTCGCTATTAAATCTTATCTCCAAGCCGAGGTCCAAGGCTTCGATCTCCAGAGAAGCAATCCCATTGCAAAGCAAGCCAGTAGCGGATGCTTTGTACGAGCAAAAGTACTCCAAGATCAAAGTCCTTGTCGTTGACGATAACCTCACCAACCGATCCGTAGCTAAAGCGATCCTCGCCAAATGCGGCATCACTCCTGACGTCGCCACGGACGGAAACGAGGCTATCGCGGCCACACTCCAAAAGCGATACGACACAATCCTTATGGACTGCATGATGCCCGAGCTAGATGGATATCAAGCAACAAAGCGTATTCGAGAAGACAATACGAATCCAAATCATAAATCGATCATTATTGCATTAACAGCCAACGCGATGGCCGGCGACCGAGAGAAGTGTCTCGCAGCAGGTATGGACGATTATATCAAAAAGCCGCTTCGCCCCCAAAAGCTATTCGATATCTTTGATCAATGGTTCGGCGATATCGACTATAACAGTCAGTCCAATCTCACGCTCTCCACGCCCGCCTCAGCTCTCCCTTCTCAACTAAAGCATGCCGATACAGTAGATTTCGAGCTTATCTACGAAATGTTCGACAACAACGAAGCGCTCGTCAAAGAGCTATTCGGCACCTTCAAATCCGGTCTCGCCGAGACCATCAGTCTTCTTGGAGAAGCCCTCGAGGAACAAGACGCCAAAAATGCCCGACTCCACGCTCACACTCTCAAAGGCAGCGCCGCAAATTACGGAGCGCCGCGTCTAGAGCACTTTGCCTCCAAGATCGAACAAGCCTGCGGAGCAAACGATCTCAACGCAGCAAGGTTCCTCCAAGACCAGATGATCCAAGAGAGCGATCTCGTCTTGAAAGCGATCGAGACGCACTACCAAGACAACTGAAAAGGACTTCGGCTCAGACGCTTTTCCGTTGCGGACAATGTCGCCCAAGGTGCAATTCTACGAAAAATTCTCCTTCACGCTCCACAATCCCAAAGCAGGATTGCTCACGTAAAAGACTTCTTCGCCATCCGGCATCTCATTCCAGCCGTCCTTCAACGCCCCCGGATCATACTTGCGAGCGTACTCCGCGTAAGACCCGTATTCAAATCCTACCGACTCTACGTCCTCTCGCGTAACTCCCTCGCCCGGGCAGTAGCGAATCGTGAATCGCCCTTCGCTCGTACCATGAATTAGATGAGCCGCCGCCGACAGATTACCCCCTAATTCAGGATCGTTCTTTACCGCAGCAAGGGTCTCATCCGTTGTCCGGTATCCAAATTTTCGTATTAGGGCATCGATCTCAAGATCCTCTCCAAAACGCTCCAATTCGGGCGCCAGTATGATCAGTTCTCCCTCGTCGGCCATTGCCATCCGCGTGCGATAGACCGCCTTATTTCCCAGCCAAGTCGTCTTAAATTCCTCCGGATCCAAATAAACCACCGCTTTCTTGATCGGCTTATCCAACAAATCCAAGTTCAGCTTCTGGCTCAACTTTGCGGCCTGAACATAGGTCGCTTCGTCCGGGCCGCAATAAACCCCGTTAAGACAAGGTTTGCCCCCTTCGCTTCCCACGACGGTTAAAATAAACTCGATCGGCAAGTGCCCCAAGAACTGATCAAACCCTTCATTCAAAGCGCGTCGCACCGGACTATCGATTCGACCCATTATACGCTCCATCCCATACACTGCTCCTAAGAAATGGGATTTATTGATCGTATCCAATCCACCAGTACCAATCAGAACATTCTTGGTGTAGTTCGCCATTCCGATCACCTCATGAGGCACGATTTGCCCAATCGATACAATTAAGTCATAGATTCCATCCTCCAAAATTTTATTGGCTGCCACATCCATCGTATAGTCGAGCTTACCTTCTGACAATTCCAACATCCGCTCCGAAGTAATCTGCCCGAACACCTTCACGTCGTTCCGCCAATCGTGTTCGAAAAACAGATCATGCGGGACCTCAGAGCCAAACATTCGATCGATCTGTTCGTCGGTCATCGGCACATGCGTTCCCAAAGCGGGTAAGAAATGCACCAGAGCTTTGTCCTTTAATTTCCGATACAGATACGCCGAGATATCTCCCGCCCTCGAGTGGAATCGCGTAATGTCCGGCGGCAAAATCAAGACCCGTTTCGCATCGACCGCTTTCGCGTCGATGAACTGATCCAAAATCGCATGCAGTTCCGCATCCGAGATCGCTGCTTCCTCATTCTTGAAATGTATCGGATAACTCATATCAAATTCCTAAAGCTCCTTCATGATCGCCGCTACAATTCCTTCAGGCGAATTATCGATCGAGACCTGCAAATCCTCTTCTGGAACCTCCAAAGTTTCAAGCTGACTATCCAAAAGCTTCGGGTCCATAAAGTGCCCCTTCCGAGCTCCCAAACGCCCCGCCAGCAACTCTCTACTTCCATGCAGATAAACAAAGTAAACGTCCCCATCGTTCCCCCGCCGCAACCAGTTCCGGTATTTCCTCCTCAAGGCCGAACAGGCTAAGACCGCTCCCCCGCCCCCATTCCAGTCACTGATCTCCTTGCCAAGCGATAAAAGCCAAGGCTTGCGGTCCTCGTCATTCAAAGCCTGCCCGCTGGACATCTTTTCGACATTGGCCTCAGGATGAAAGTCGTCGCCATCATAAAACGCCAGGCCTAACCGTCCCGCGAGCAATCGCCCGACGGTCGATTTGCCGCATCCGCAAACGCCCATAACTACATATACCATAAGCAAAAAAACCTCCGCGGCCTTGCGGCGATTCGAAAAGCCCAACACGTGTAAGGCTAAATTTCTCCGCAGCAACAAAATTCTCATCGAGACT
>JBCCZW010000542.1:0-3529 GCA_039186805.1 Verrucomicrobiota bacterium | reverse complement strand
GCCGCCGCTCCCTCGCCCCTGGGAGCACAAACCCATCGAGATCGATGCCTCAGCTGAATTCCGCAATGGTCATCAATACGAAGATATTATCGATTACCGTAAAAACCTCCTCAGAGACGGAAATCGCGATCGTTTCGTTCGGTGCTTTATAAGCAAACTTCTTACTTACGCCAACGGCGAAGAACCGCGAAACTATGCCGAGATCGAAAGAATATTAAAGACGTCATCAGAAAACGAATACAGAATCATTGATACAATTGCTGCCGTAATCGACAGCCCACTCTTCCGAGAAACTACGGCAAGCGAAAAGTCCCACTCTTTAACTCAAGCGAGGTAATCCCAGGGCGCGACTTTCCCAATGAAAGGACTGATTGACTAAGGATCTACCTTCTATCCAAGCAAAACCTCAACTCTCATCGGATCCAGGTAGACTCAATTCTTCTGCGAGGCAATCAAGACGCGCCGTATTACCGATGACGCTTGCGATAATCACCTGGCGGCAATCCAATTATCCGCTTAAACTCCCTGGAAAAATGACTATGATCGTAGAAACCGTTGTCGAGCGAAACTTGCGCAATTGTCTTCCTCGTATTGATCAAATCATGACAAGCTCGAGTTACGCGATAGCGAATCAAAAAACGTTTGGGCGTGGAATTGAACGCAGATCTGAACCGCTTCTCAAACTGGCTCAGGGACAAACCCGCAATCTTCGCCAGTGAGGCAATTTCGAAAGCCTCCTGGTAGTGACAATCGATAAAGGCCATCACTTCTCCCATTTGGTGATAAGAGTTTTTCACCGCCGATGACTTTTCGATATCCCGCATGAACCCCATTATTCCAATCACTTCCCCATTCTCCGACAACACCGGCACTTTACTGGTCGTATGCCAGTCCACAGAACCGTCTGGGTTGGAAACAAGCTCGATTTTTCGTTCTAACGGCTTCCCCGTTTCCATCACCTCCAAATCATCTCTCAGATAGCGCTCAACCATGGACTGCGGAAAAAAATCCGTGTCCCGCTTCCCAATCAGATCACCCTCCAAGCCAAGCCCCATTTTTTTCAACTGCAGACTATTCGCAGCCACAAAACGGCCCTCTTTGTCCTTCATAAAGAAATACACATCATCAAGGTAAGTGAAAAGCCGAACTGTCGCTTCCATACCTCGGCAGCGATTCATGAATTCAGCCTGAAAAGCTCTCTCTTTTTCAAATTCCATTTAAGCTTACGTGCGGAATTTATACACAAACATGTCGAAATCTTGCAAGCATTGCAGAGTCCAATTCCACTATAATCATCGCTCGCCCAGAATCTTGGGTCTTAGATGAACCTCGGCATCAATACCTTCCTCTTCCGTTCCCCTTTCGCCAACGAAGATCTGGGACTCTTCAGGCGATTCAAGGAATGGGGATTCGATACAGTCGAACCCGCCATAGAGGATCCCAGCTTAGTCGATCCGCATAGACTGAAAGACGCCCTAGAAGAGTCGGGAATCGCATGCAACGTAATTTGCGCGGCCTTCGGTCCAGGAAGAGACTTGCGCGGTTCTCTCTCAGATCAAGAATCCACGATCGATTACGTTTCTCAGTTAATCGATATGGCCAAGATAGTTGGCGCGAAGGTAATTTGCGGTCCGATCTATTCGGCAGTGGGAAGATCAGAATCCTACAACGCCTACGAAAAGAAACAGCATTGGGACCTTGTATCGAAAAATCTCAAAATAATTTGCTCCAAAGCGGAAGAAGCTAACATTGCGATCGCTATGGAACCGCTCAACCGCTTCGAGACTGATTTCATCAATACCTGCCAGCAAGGCTTAGAGATGATAGATTCGGTCGGCAGCCAAGCCCTGAATCTCCACCTCGACACCTTTCACATGGCGATCGAAGAGAGAGATTCCGCCGCAGCTATACGCAAGGCAGGAGACCGACTCGCCCACTTCCACGCAAGCTCCAGCCACCGCGGAATTCCAGGCCAAGATCAAATCGATTGGCATACCGTTTCCACTGCCCTCTACACGATAAGCTACCGTGGCGACGTCGTCATCGAGTCTTTTTCTCAGGATGTTATCTCCATCGCCCGAGCATGCTGTCTTTGGCGAAATCTAGGAACTTCAGAGGAAATCGCTCGCCAAGGTCTCGAGTTTCTCCGCCCGCTCTTTTCCTCGAACTGAACGAATCTAATCCACTGCAAACCAAATACCCCCCCCTTACCCCACCTATGAACAAAATAGTTTTCGCTCTCGTCCCAGCAATCGCGGCGGCGCTCAACTCAGGCGTCGCCAGCTCACGCGAAAAAGCCCAACCCTTCCAATGCTCCTCAGACTACGCAGTCGGCATTTTTTCGACCGACGAAGCGCTACCCAACCCAAGCCTAATCGAAACTACATACGACCGTAGTCTTTTCGCAACCCGCTCTCTACCGAACGACGCGGGAAATATTGTAACTCGCTGCTTCGACGATGACTTCGACGGCAAAATCGACCGAACGGTGGATTTTCTAAGAACCGACCAACTCATCACGGGTCTCACCTTCGACGGCGAATGGCTGTACACATCTTCAGCCGAAGGAATCAAAGCCCACCGGGATAGAAATTCAGATGGCGTTGCAGATCAAACGAAAGTCATCCTCGCCTCTAGCGGACCCGATCCCATCCAATTTTTGAATACAAGTTCGAACCGCTTAAGCCTCGGAGTAGACGGTTTCCTCTACCTTCGCGCCGGCGATGACGGACTAGGAAAGGTCGTTTCCGCCGACGGTTCCAAAATTCAGGTTAATGCCGCCGCATTGCTTCGCG
This sequence comes from Verrucomicrobiota bacterium, assembly GCA_039186805.1. Classification (GTDB taxonomy): domain Bacteria; phylum Verrucomicrobiota; class Verrucomicrobiia; order Opitutales; family Opitutaceae; genus JBCCZW01. Next base: position 734 of record JBCCZW010000542.1, on the reverse strand, counting down.
TTCGAACGGATGGCGCTCACCTCAGCATCCTCCATTGGGGCTACCAAAAAAGCAAATTCGATCCGCGCGATCCCCAGCGAGCCATCGCTCAAATAGAGGACGCCCAATCGATTCGGGTCTGCAATGGCGAACTTATCGCTCTAGACATCGATTCGACTTCAATCTCCCGATACGGACTCGTTTCCAGAACGCCTAGTTTTCAAACCGAAGGAAAAACGGCGATTCTAAAAGCCACCCACATTATCGATTTCGATCAAGATATCGATGGCAATCTGTTTGCGACGGTTCTCACGCAGTCTGGAAGCTCGATATTCAAGTTGGAGCGAATCGGAAAGCCACCGGCGGAAAACCCTCCCCTAGCGAAAATGGGCAACAACGCACTCTGCACCCTTCTTGAAAGCGAATCCGCAGAGATTCGTCTCGCAGCTCAGACCGAAATCCTCCGCCGCGATTTTCCCGCAATCCCTAAAGCTGAGGAAATAATCGAAAATCCCGCTGCCACCATCGACGCCCGCGCGACCGCTCTCCAGACGCTCATAAGGCTTCATGGGCGCTTCGCCATACCGCTTGTATCCAGTTACGCTGCAGACCCAGAGATTGGCCCCGCGGCGATCGCGGCTCTTGGGTCGCCTGACATAGCTCATCGCGTCAATCCCCACACATTCCTCTCCGCATTGAAATCGCCCGACCCTCGCATGAGATTCGAAGCCGCTGACGCAATGAGTCGAAGCAGT
>JBCCZW010000541.1:0-3544 GCA_039186805.1 Verrucomicrobiota bacterium | reverse complement strand
TCCTTCAGAAGCGTTACGCGTGTTTTGGCCTCATCGATATTTTCGGGAAGGAAAAGCGTTGTGAGCGGATTGAGTCGCTCGCCTTCCGGCACGACCGGTTTGAAACCAAAACTCTTCAGTTCCTCTCTCAGGTAAGCGGCAGCGTCTTCATGACGCTTCCAGCGAGATTCCAGGCCCTCCGCCTCAATCTCTTCCAGGGATGCCTGAAGCGCGACTACCATATTGATGGGAGCGGTGTGGTGGTAGCTTCGGCCGCCCTCCCCGTCGATGTAAGCCAGGATTGCGTCGAGATCGAAATAGAAACTTGGCGTCGGTCGGCTGCGGCTGCGGTATTCGTCCAATGCCCGGTCGGAGATGGTCACCGGAGCAAGTCCTGGAGGCACGCCGAGGCATTTTTGGGTTCCCGAAAAAGCGATATCCACACCCCATTCATCGACTTCGAGCGGCATTCCGCACAGAGATGTTACGCAGTCCATCATCAACAGAGCGCCCACTTCGCGACAGGCATTTCCAATCCCATCCATGTTTTGGTAAACCCCAGTTGAAGTTTCGCCATTCACGATGGCGGCGATCTTTGGTTGCTCACGTCGAATCGCCTCGATGAAAACGGCATTGTCGATCGCTCTCCCCCAATCTTGATCCACCCGAATGACCTCTGCTCCCATCTTCTCGGACAGAGCCGCAATGCGTCCGCCGAACACCCCATTCACGCCAACGACGATCTTGTCTCCCTCTTCCAAAAAATTGGCCAAGAGAAACTCCATACCGCTGCTGCCGGTGCCCGAAACCGGAAATGTAATTGAATTCTCGGTACGAAATGCTCTGCGAAGCAGCGTTTTCACGGACTCCATTATCTCGATGAATTCCGGATCAAGGTGACCAATCAGTGGCCGCCCGATTGCGGTCAGGACTGCTGCCGATGCATTGCAGGGACCCGGGCCCAGAAGAAGTTTTTCTGAATTCATTTCCAACGGCTAGCCTTTAGAATTCAGGGTATAAAAGATTATAGGAACGCATAGCGAAGTCGTTGCTGTCCTTTAAGGTTTGAAGTCGGAAGGAGCGCTAATCGCAATTTCCACCGCAGCAAGCTTCCTTGCTGGCGGCTTCCTCCGCTTCGAGAGCTTCGTCCTTCACCACGTAACCCGGCTCAAGCGGGTAACGGTATAGCTTGCCCTCGAAGTTTTTAAAGTGGATCGCTTCCTCGTCTATTTTGCAGATATACTGTGGATTGATCGGCACCTTGCCCCCGCCATTGGGAGCGTCGATCACGAATTGGGGAACGGCGTATCCAGTGGTATGACCACGGAGTTGCTGCATGATCTCGATCCCCTTTCGCAGGTCCGCCCGCAGATGCGAACTTCCAGTAATCAGGTCGCACTGATAAATATAGTAAGGTCGGACCCGCATGCGAACCAATCGATGTACCAGAGCTTTCATTACATCGACATCGTCATTTACGTCGCGGAGCAAGACCGACTGGTTGCCCAAAGGTACCCCGGCAAAGGAGAGTCGCTCGCAGGCGTCTTTCAAAGTACCGGTACATTCGCGCGGGTGATTTACGTGAATACTCATCCAAATCGGTCCGTGCTTTTTGAATACTTCGCACAACTCCGACGTGATTCGCTGAGGCATGAAAGTCGGAACGCGCGACCCAATGCGGATGAACTCGACGTGCTCGATCTGACGCAAGCGTCCCAAGATGTAATCAAGCTTCTTGTCGGAAAGCAAAAGCGGGTCGCCCCCACTCAAGAGAACGTCTCGAACTTCCTCGTGCTCTTCGATGTATTTGAGAGCTTGCTCGTATTGCGGGTGAAAATTGTAGTCCTGGGCATTGCTCACCAAACGGCTTCGCGTGCAGTAGCGACAATAAGAAGCGCAGCGGTCGGTTACCAAAAAGAGTACGCGATCAGGATAACGGTGAACTAAGCCAGGAACCGGCGAATGCTCATCTTCACCCACCGGATCCAGCATTTCCTCAACGGTCGTCTTCATCTCGCCATCTCGCGGAATCACTTGCCGGCGAACGGGACAATTGGGATCATCGCGATCGATTAGATTAAAGTAGTAAGGCGTAATGGCTAAGGCCAACTTGCTGTTCGCGAATCCGCAACCCCGGCGTTCCTCGGGGGTGAGGTCGATGTATTGTTCGAGTTGCTCTAAGGTGGTGATGCGATTCCGGAGCTGCCAAGTCCAACTGTTCCAATCCGACTCAGGCACGTGTTCCCAAAGTCCCTGTCCCGTATGCCACTTCTTTCGATCCTCTACGTACGCCATGTGCTGATAAACTGATTTTGCGCTGAGCCTATTGCAGAAGGATTACGGATGCTTTGCACCCCGGCTCAGCCTTTTTCGAATTCCACACAAAAAGGGATTGGCGCGAATCAGTAAACTACCTTTTGTCGAAAACTTAATGAACGAGTCCCTACCTGGAGTATTAGCATTAGAGGATGGATCTGTGTTCCGCGGCGCCGGTTTCGGGGCAGTCGGCACAGTGGTCGGCGAAGCCGTATTCAATACGAGCATGACTGGCTACCAGGAAATCCTTACCGATCCGTCCTACTTCGGACAGATCATTACGATGACCGCGCCGATGATCGGCAACTACGGCATTAACGAGCAGGACCTAGAAGCCGACCGTATTTGGGCAAAGGGATTTGTAGTTCGCGAACTCAGCCCTATCGCCAGTAATTGGCGTAGCACCAGCACCCTTCCTGAGTTCCTTGCTAAGTTCGACATCCCTGGTCTCCAAGGAGTAGATACGAGGCTGATTACCAAAACGCTCCGCGAAGTGGGCGCTATGAAAGCGTGCATCAGCACCGAGGATATTTCGGACGAAGAAGCGGTCAAGCGCGCCAAAGAGTGGGAAGGGATTGTGGGAGCCGACTACGTAAAGGAAGTCACGACGAAAGAGCCTTTCGTCTACGCGCCAGAATCCGCAGCCCAGTGGCCCTACAATCCTGTCGGGTCCGATATCCGCGGTCCGATTGAGAGGGACAAAATCTATAAGATCGCTGCCATCGACCTTGGCGCGAAGAAATCCATTTTTCGTGAACTAGCGTTCCATGGCTTCGAGGTCCATGTCTTTCCCGCAACAGCATCGCTAGAAGAAATCAAGGCGATCGATCCGCAAGGCATCTTCCTCTCCAACGGTCCCGGCGACCCCGAGCCCGTGACTTACGTTCATGAGCTGGTTCGCGGCCTTATGGACGATTACCCGATTTTCGGAATTTGCCTGGGTCACCAAATCATCACCCATGCGATCGGAGCGAAGACGTACAAGCTGAAGTTTGGTCACCGCGGCGGAAATCAACCCGTTAAGAATTTCGACGACGATTGGGTCGCCATCACATCTCACAATCATGGCTTTGCCACTTCCGAGGAAGGTTTGGAAGAAGCCGGCGCCGTTATTACCGAGAAGAATCTCAACGACGACACCGTTTCCGGTATCAAGCTCAAGGATAAGCCGGTCTTTTCCGTGCAATACCACCCAGAAGCAGGCCCAGGCCCAAGCGACGCCGTGCCCAACTTCGAAAAATTCTACCAG
>JBCCZW010000540.1:0-3547 GCA_039186805.1 Verrucomicrobiota bacterium | reverse complement strand
GTTGGAGCCCTGGGGGCTGGAGAATGTCGTGAAGTATGATGAAAAATTCACCTCCGGCTTCAAGACGGAGAGCTACACGGTGGGTTTGGAGGATGGCTTTGAAGAGGCCCAGGGGCTGATGGCGCCGGAAATCAAGGCGAAGATTCGAAGGGATATTGGGGGAGACACGCAGCGGATTTTGACGTATAAAGTGGGTTACCAAGACATCACTTTTAAGCACCTGCTTTTGCCTGTTTGGCTGAGTTGCTACCGTTATCAGGACCAATTGTATCGCTTTGTAGTGAATGCGCGAACTGGCGAGGTGCAGGGTGAACGACCCTGGAGTTTTGTGAAAATTGGGGGCGCGGTCCTGTTGATAGTGGTTGCGGTAGGAACCATCGTCTACTTTGCGAATCAAAAATGAGGCGTTTCTCGAAGCAGCGGAAAGTTGACTGAACCGAGAACTCTAATTTAGAAGCTCGCTTATGGTATTTAAACTCTCTCGCGTTTTGATGCTCTTCAGCGTTGTCGGAATCTTGTGGGCCCCTCAGGTCGTGGAGGCCAAGAAGAGCAAGTTTACCGTTAGATTCGGTTTGATGACCGGAGCTCAAGGGTCTGCGCCGTATGTCTTTGATGAGGCGCGGATCATAGAGCGTTATGGCGATGGTTCGGACGCTCACGGCTTTACCATCTCGAAACGAGGGGGCGGCCGTTTCATGCTGCATTATGCGGTCACCTTTCCTGAGCCGATTGATCTGCCGGATGCATTTCTGCAAAAGGGTAGAATGAGTCCGGATAAGAAGAAGTTTACGTTGGATTCGGAGATGGTGTGGGACCAAACCTTTCAGGTGTTCTTTTTCAGCGAGGATGATCCGTTGGGCATGTACAAGATGGAGGTCTTCGTAGATGACGCCTTGTTGAAGACCTACGACTACGAAGTGATCGATCCTAATGCCGGTTTTGGCGGGTTTTAGGCAGGCCTGCCGGTCTTTGCAGGATTGAGGTTGTGTTAAATGGCTCGCTCATTGGGATGGCGAGATGGGGCAGTTAGATTGGTTCGTAGAGCGTTCGCGGATTGTATTGGAAGATAAGTGGATTCGGGTACGGGCGGATGACTGCGTTATGCCGTCCGGGATAAAGGTGGCGCCGTACTATGTGTTGGAATACGGGGATTGGGCGAATGTCGTCGCGCTCACGCCCAAGAGGGAAGTGGTGTTGGTCCGCCAGTATCGTCATGGCTGTGGCGTAAGCTGTTTGGAGCTTCCAAGCGGTTGTATCGATGAGGGAGAAGCTCCTTTGGATGCGGCGGCCCGGGAATTGAAGGAGGAGACGGGTTATGCGGCCGGAGAGATCTTCAAAACTCTGGAGATTGCTCCCAATCCAGCAAATCAATCGAATATGAATCACTGTTTTCTTGCTTTGAATGCCGAAAAGTTAGGAGTGCAGAAGTTGGATGAAACGGAGGAGATCGAGGTCGAGCTGCATCCCTTGGATTCTCTGTTCGATCTGGTGCGGAAAGGAGAGATTCTTCAGTCTTTGCACGTGAGTTCGATTCTGATGGCCTTGCGAGTTTTGGAAGAAAGAGGAGTTTACGAGCGATGAACGTCGGTAGAAAGCCCGTTGGATCAAAGAAGATCTCTTGGATACTTACCTGTTTGGCGTGCTTTTTTGGATACGTTTGGATGGTGCAATGGTTGAGGCCGGATAACGAGGAATCAGCCTTTGTCGAAGCGCGACGGTTGATGGAGGCGATGCATGCGGAGCAGTCTTATGCGAAGGCTTGGGAGGAGTTTACGGAAGAGCTGGATTTGGAAGAGAATGCACTCGGTTTGAGTGAGGATGAAATCGGGGAATTGTGGAAGGCGGTGTTTGAAAGGATGGTAGAGATCTATGCCGAAGTATATACTCGCGAGGAGTTGAGGGGGATCCGAAAGTTTTTCGAAAGCGATGCGGGCAAGGGGTTTCTTTCTAAGAAGGATGACTTGGCTGAGCGTTACTTCGATCTCTATTGGGAGCTGCTTGATATGGTGGTTGAGGAGCGTGTGAAGAATGAAGAGCTAAAAGGATGAGTTGAATCTATCGAGGAAGACTTTCGGGGCTTTTACGGGTTGGCCGTCGGAGTTGACGAAGGCGTGTGTGGTGGAAGCGGTGGCCAGGAGCTCTTCGCCGCGTTTTACCTCGTAGGTGAGGATTATTTTGACGAAAGGCTTTTCGGCGATAGTGGTGATCACCGCGATCCTGTCGTCGTACTTCGCCGGTCGTCTGTACTTTACGGATACATCGATGACGGGAAGGAAGAGGCCTTGGGCTTCAAGTTCGGTATAGGGTATCCCTTGTTCTTTGAGCAGTTGAGTACGGCCCATCTCTAGCCAGGGGAGGTAATTCCCGTGGTAGACGACGCCCATCATGTCGGTTTCAGAGTAGCGTACTTCAAGCTCGGAGGTGCTGGTGATCATCGAGCTAGTGAGACTGCGAAGATGGGAGGAGGGAAGGAAAAAGTCGGGGAATAAGGTGGAGGGGAGGGTGTCTTTGCCTGTCTTTTATGCGAAGGGGTTTGGATGGACGATGAGGATGAAGATGGACGATAGAGGAGTGCCTTTGGTGGAGTTCGGGATTCAATCCGGATTGGGGGGCTTGGCTGTGGTTGGACTGAAGTCCAACCTCCTTGAGGCTAAGCGGTGGCGGGGATGAGGAGCTCGGGAGTGATGGGAGCGTCGAAATCCAGGCTGGGGTCAATTTTGATGTCCCATTGATTGAATAGCATATCAGCGGACTGGATCCAGTTGTTGCGACGGGCCCATTGCTGACCGTTGCGGCCCATCTTCAATCGGAGTTCGCGGTCTTCGATCAATTGGGCGAATGCATTGGAGAGTTCGAATTGATTGCCGGGTTCGACGAGGAGTCCGTTGTTACCGTGGGACACGGCTTCGGCAACGCCTCCGATGCTATGGGCGACAATGGGGAGTCCATGAGCTGCGGCTTCCAGATAAACGAGGCCGAAGCCTTCGACGCTCTTCTTGAAGTTGACGCTCGTCATGGAGAAAATGTCGGCGCGAGCGTAAAGCTCCTCGAGTTCCTTGTTGGTGACATCGCCGTGGAAAGTGACGTTGAAATCGACTTCTGAGGCTCGGTTACGAAGTTGGGTTTCATAGCCGTATTTCTTACCCGAACCGACGATCGAGAATGAGACTTGCCGTCGGAGGTGTCGGGGAAGATTCGCGATGGCCTCCAGAACAACCGCTTGGCCTTTGCGCGGATGAAGGCGTCCGACCGTCAAGATGTTAATTTTCTTGGAGGATTTACTGCTGTTGGGCTTCGGAGCTTTGAAATCGGATCGCAGGGCGCCTGGGGTAAGGAAGGTCTTTCTTTTGGAGATGGGGAAGCAGTTGACGAGCAGGCTGTGCGTGAATTCGGAGGGAGTGCTGATGCGGTCCGCCTTTTTTATGAGCTGATTGACGAAGAATCGTCGGCCGGGATTGGCTGAGAATTTTCGAATCTCTGAACCGTGGAATGTGATGATCAGCTTGCGCGGTTTCAGGGCCTTGATGAAGTGAACGTAGCACATCGC
>JBCCZW010000539.1:0-3557 GCA_039186805.1 Verrucomicrobiota bacterium | reverse complement strand
GGTGCGTCTGGGGATCGATTTGGAAGAGGTCTTGGTTCTGCCAGACGTCGGCCGAGTCCATGGAGACGAAGATTGGGAGGTCGCCGATGATTTGGACGCCTTTATCGTTGGCGTATTTGCGGACGATTTCCCATTGGCCGTAAAAGAGGTATTGGAAGAATTTTTGGGCGTCGATAGCGCGCTCGAGTTCTTGTCGGAAAGGATTGTCTGCAGCGGCTTGATAGGAGATGGTTTCTCGGGGCCAGTCGTACCAGGGAGCGCCCTGGTAGTAGTCCTTGAGGGCTTGGTAGTAGGCGTAGGGTTCGAGCCAATGGTGGTGTTCTTTTTTAAAGTCGGCGAAGGAGCCGTAGGGGCGGATTTTTTCTCCTGATTCCACGAAGCGTTGGTAAACGGCGTCGAGGACGGGCCATTTGGCTTGGTAGAGGCCGCCGAAATCGACGAATGTTTCCGGGAGGGTAGATAGATCTTCCAGAATGGATTCTTCGAGGAGGTCCTTGGCGTTGAGACCTCGGAGCGAGATTAGGTAGGGATTCCCGGCGAAGGCGGAAAAAGATTGGTAGGGGGAGTTGCCGTAGCCGGTTGGGCCGAGTGGGCAGATTTGCCAGTAAGTGAAGCCGGCTTCGGCGAGGAAGTCTATAAACTTGAGGCAGTGGTCGTTGAGCGTACCGATGCCGTAATCGCCGGGGAGCGAGGTTGGATGGAGGAGAACGCCGCTTGCGCGGTGATCGAGCCAGTTGAATAGTGGTTTACTCACGGAATGGTTGTTAGGTGCTGCGCGCTTTTGCAGCGACAGAAAAGGCAGCTTTGATTAAAAAACAAGCTGTAATGGGAAGCGCCCGAGGATTAGCTGTTTTGCTGGGTTCTTTTGTATGAATCGGGTTACGGATCGGGGGCATTTAGGTGAATGTTTTTGAGGGGTTAGCGATTTGAGTGAAGTTGACTAGAGAAGCGGCATTTGGGGACCTGAGATTAGGGAGTGGCGCGTACGGGGTGGGTAAGTAGCTGTTTCTGAAGTGGACTAGTTGGGGGCTTGATTGGTCTTTTCGTTAAATTCGAATGAGTAAGTCCGATGTATTGGGTACTGACTCGAATAGCTTCTGCATTCTAAACAACGGATTACCGAAACAGATCTTCTGAGGAAGATATCTCGAGTTGGAACGGGCCGATTTGCGGGAAACCGCGGGTCGGCCTGTCGCTATTTGTAGGGGAAATTTGGATATACGTTAGTTTCTTGTAGGAAGGGGTGCGATATTTGGCCGCATAGGCCGCAAAAGGCAGTAAGAGCCTCAAGAGAGGTCGGGCCTCGGGAATGTTGGACTGTGGGATTTGACCGCAGGGGATATTTTGGATGGCTCCGAGTTTTTAGCCGCCGATGACATTGATTCCCGTAGATAGGGTTTGTCTCTGATTGAGTTGCGGCCGAAGCTTCGAGTTTGATGCGAACAGAACTCCGAGAAAATGATGATGAACTGTTTTTTGCGCCCTTTGCGTTCCTTTGTGGTTTGATTTAAGCTGCTAGAGGCGTCTTAGTTTTATTCTACATGGATTTTTTGATGACCTTGGGGCGGGCTGCTTTTGGGATGGCGGTCTTTATCGGTATTGCATATTTGCTTAGTGAAAAGCGAGGCAAGGTTCGTTGGTCGTTTATAGGAATTGGGCTGTCGCTGCAGTTTGTAATGGCGGTGTTGATACTAAAGGTGCCGTTTTTTTATGAAGCGATGCGGGGCGTATCGGGGTTTTTCTACGCGGTGGTGAGTTTCTCGAATGGAGCGGCGGAACAGCTTTTCGGCATGGCGGCGACGGATCCGAAGTTCGGTTTCGCATTTTCGATTATTCCCACGATCATTTTTTTCTCGGCGCTCTCGGCGGTGCTTTATCACCTGAAGGTTTTGCAGTGCGTCGTGTTCGTTTTCGCCTGGGTATTGAGCAAGACCCTACGACTTTCGGGCGCGGAGTGCTTGGCGGCGTCGGCTAATGTGTTTATTGGGCAAACGGAAGCCCCGTTGGTGGTGAAGCCTTATTTGAAGGGAATGAATGGGTCGGAGATTCTCGCCTTGATGACGGGTGGCATGGCGACGATCGCGGGAGGCGTGTTGGCGGTTTATATGAGCGTCTTGGGTGGCGAGGATCCGGAGCAGGTCATTACTTTTGGCCAGCACCTCTTAACTGCTTCATTCTTGAATGCTCCTGCGGCCTTGGTGATGGCGAAGATCGTTTCTCCTCAGACGGAAAAGGTGGATGAACACGTCGCGTTTCCGAAGGAGAAGCAGAGCGAGAGCCTTTTGGATGCGGCGACGAAGGGGACCACCGACGGGATTGCCTTGGCTCTTAATGTTGGGGGAATGCTGATTGCATTCATCGCTTTGATCGCTCTGGCTAATTGGATCGTGTCGCAGGGGATTGGAAATTGGACAGGCTTGAATGGCTGGGTGGCTTCAGTGACTGGCGGGAGGTTTACGGAGTTTAATGTTTCTTTCTTAGTGGGAGTGGTGAGCGTGCCGTTTGCGTTTTTGTTGGGCGTGCCCAACGAGGATCTGTTGATCGTCGGTCAGTTGTTGGGAGAACGGTTGGTGGTGAACGAGTTCATTGCCTATCTAAATCTCGGCGAGTTTAAGAATTCGGGCGTTCTCGAAGATCCCAAGTCGATCTTGATCACCACCTACGCCTTGTGCGGTTTTGCGAATATTTCGTCTCTTGGTATTCAGGTCGGTGGGATTTCAGTGCTCGAAAAGTCGCAGCGTCGAAACCTGCTGAAGTATGGACCGCGGGCCTTGTTGGCGGGGATGCTGGCTTGCTACATGACGGCAGTGATCGCTTCTACTGTTTCGTCGTTTTAGATTGTTGGGATGGGGGGCTGCGGCTTCGACTGCACCGCCCTGCCTGTTGGCATCGGGTTTGCTACCGATGACGCGAAGCGAGAGTGATTTTTTATGAGCGATATTGGGTCTGAAGAACTGAAGGTTTATTTAGCTGGAGACTTGTTTGATGTGAAGCATCTGACGGGGAACGCGATGCTGGCGGAGGCGATCGAGATCGTTTCGGATCGGCGCTACAAGATGTTGGTGCCGCAGGATATCGAGCTGCCTTCGATGGAGGCGAAGGATATCCGCGATGAGGATTTTCGAGCTTTGTTGGAGTGCGATGCAGCGGTGTTTCAGTTTGACGGGCCAGACTTGGACTCGGGCACGGTAGCGGAGTTTATGGCGGCTAAATTCGCTGATCTGCCGAGTGTTGTTTTGAGGACGGATTTTCGTAGGGGTGGGGATCGCAACGATAAGCCTTGGAATCTGATGTGCAATTTTTATCCAAGAACTGAATACGTTGTTATGGATGCTTTAGGGGCGTATGCGGCGTCGCGGGCGCAGACGGTGGAGCGTCAGACGAATGTGGAAGCGGCTTTAGGTAAAGTGGCTTCGGATGTGGTGGAGAAGTTGGATGCGGTTATGGGGATGGAACCGGTTTTGAGTGGTGATGAGAAGGCGAGTGTGAGAGGGTTATTGGATCGGATTCTGACTTAGAGGCGTTCAGTCATAATCCTACAGATGGTAGCTTCGCGG
>JBCCZW010000538.1:0-3562 GCA_039186805.1 Verrucomicrobiota bacterium | reverse complement strand
TAGCAACCCCAACAGTCCACAGATACATGAGGCGGGTTTTTCTACCCGCTTTTTTATTTGGTCAATTTTGCAGTCATGAGTAACGAAATTTTATCAGTTCTTGAATACATGGAGAAGGAGAAGGGGATCGGTCGTGAAGACATGATCTCTGCTATCATTACGGCTATCAAGAATGCCGCTGCTAAGGGTGTGAACGCTGGGCAGGAATTGAAGATCGAGATCGATCCCCGCAACGGCAAAATGCATGCTTGGTCCTTGCTTGAGGTGGTCGATTCCGTGAGCGATCCGAAGACTGAAATCCACTTGGAGAAGGCTCGTCAGCTCGACGAAAACCTCCAGATCGGCGACTTTTACGAGAAGGAAATAGATCCTGCTTACTTGGGACGCATCGCAGCCCAGACCGCGCGTCAAGCGATCATGCAACGCCTGCGTCAGTTTGAGAAGGAACGCATCTACGACGACTTTAAGGACCAAGTGGGCGACATCGTAAGCGGTATCGTGCGACGCCGCGAGCGGGGCGACCTTTGCATCGATCTGGGCAAGGCGGAAGCGATCATGCCATCGCGCGACCAAGTTCCTGGTGAAGATTACGCGCCGGGCGAGCGAATTCGCTGTTTCTTACTCAAGATCGAGGCGACGAATCGCGGTCCAGAACTCATTCTCACTCGCTCTAATGCGAAGTTCGTTCGTCGGCTCTTCGAGCTTGAAGTGACCGAAATTGCGGATGGAACCGTGAAGATCGAGGCCTTTGCGCGCGAGCCAGGCTACCGCACGAAAATCGCAGTTTCTTCAACGGATCAAAAGGTTGATCCAGTCGGAGCTTGCGTTGGCGCTCGCGGCGCCCGCGTCAAGAGCATCGTTCGGGAACTTGGCGGCGAAAAAATCGATATCATTCGCTACTTTGCTGATCCGAAGGAGATGGTCCTCGAGGCTCTCAAGCCAGCGATACCTCGCAATATCGTTATGGATGAGCGCAGCCAACGTATTCAAATCGAAGTTTCCGAGGACGATCTCGCGATCGCGATTGGCCGCAAGGGGCAGAATGCTCGTCTGACTTCCAAGCTCGTCGGTTGGAAGATCGATATCATGAAGGAAGAGAAGAAGGAGGTCAGTTTGGAAGCTCGCCAGCAAGAAGCGGCAGCAGGCCTCAATCAAATCTCTGGTATCGACGACGAAACCGCGGAGCGATTGGTGATGAACGGCTTGATCAGTCCGGAGGTATTCATCGACGTCGAAGAGCAAGACCTCATCGATATGGGCTTCGATCCAGAACAAGCGGCGGACATCCTCCAGAAGGTATCCGCTTTCCTGCAATCCCAGAAGATTTCCAATTAAGGTTTGGGACTTTTAGGATTAGAGATTTCAAGAGTATCAGAGAAGCGACTACGCGTTAGTATTTTAGAAAAACCGAATGAGCGTTAGAATATATCAACTATCCAAAGAGATTGGGGTCGAGAATACCGAGCTTCTCGATCTATTGCGCGAACGCGGTTTTGCTGTGAAGAGTGCGTCGAGCACCATCGACAACATTTCGGCAGAGTCGATTATCGACGAGTTTAAAGCCAAGCAAGCAGAGGCCGATGCTCCTGCGGAAGAAGCTGATTCCCAAGAGATGAAGGAAGAAAAAGTTCCCGTCCAAGCGCCATCCGTTGCGGCATTCGTAAAGACTCCAGATCAAATCGAAGCTGAGAAGAAAGCGGCTGAAGAGGCGAAGAAAAAGGAAGAGCAAGCGAGTGCGGCCGCGGCCCAAGCGCCGGCTGCTCTGACTCCGGTCCCAGCTCCCAAGACGGCGGCGCCCCCTCCGCTGGCAGCCCCTCCCAAAGCAGCTCCGCCGGTGGCAGCCCCCCCTAAGGCCGCTCCTCCTGTCGCGTCGCCGCCCAAGGTAGCCTCTCCAAAACCGTCGCCGGTTGCTCCGCCGGTTGGTGTAAAGCCAGCTCCCGTGGCTGCCTCTGTACCAGTCGCCCCTCCGGCCTCAGCTCCCGCTCCAGCGGCGCCGGCCCCCGCTGTTCCGAAACCTGCAGGACCTCCCGCTCCGCCGAGCCCTGTCGCGAAAGGCCCTGCTCCTGCAGCCCCGGCAACACCGCCCTCTGGCGACGCGAAAGAAGGTTCGGGTGGAATCCGCACGATTACCGTCAAGCCGCCAATCGTCGTGCGCGATCTAGCCAACGAACTTGGCATCAAGCCTTTTAAGCTCATCTCCGAATTGATGGAAGAGGGCATCTTCGCTTCGATCAACCAAAGTTTGGAAGAAGAAGTGGCGGTGCGTCTTGCGGAAAAGCATGGGGTGATTCTCGAGGTCCGCCACCGCGGCGAGGGCAACCAAAACAAAAAGAAGAAGGTCGAGAAGAAGGTTGATGAGACCGAACTCATGGAGGAACGCCCTCCCGTAGTGGCGATCATGGGACACGTTGATCATGGTAAGACGACTCTTCTGGATAGCATTCGAAAGGCCAACGTTGTTTCTGGCGAAGCGGGCGGCATCACGCAGCACATCGGGGCTTACCAAGTTTCTCATAACGACAAGAAAATCACTTTTCTGGATACGCCGGGCCATGCCGCATTCAATCAGATGCGCGAACGTGGAGCGGGCGTCACCGACGTAGCGGTTTTGATTGTTGCTGCGGATGATGGGTTTATGCCTCAGACGGATGAAGCGTTGAAGTTCATCCAAAAGGCAGGGGTTTCTCCCATTGTAGCGATAAACAAGATCGATGCGCCGGGAGCGAATCTCGACAAGGTGAAGCAGCAAATGCAGCAGAAGGGGATCGCTCCCGAAGAGTGGGGCGGCGAGACCATTTGCGTAGAAGTTTCAGCCTTAAAGGGCGAGGGCATTGAGGACTTGCTCGAAATGATTCTGCTTCAGGCGGAAGTCTTGGAGCTGCAGGCGAATCCGAAGAAGCCATCCGAAGGTATCATTATCGAAGCAGAGGTCGAAGTTGGACGGGGTCCGACGGCGACGGTAATAGTGCAGGCGGGCACCATGAAGGTCGGCGATGCCTTGGTTTGCGGATCGAACTATACCAAGGTGAAGGCGATGTTTAACGAGCATGGCGATCGTCTAAAGTCCGCTCCTCCATCGACTCCGGTTCGCGTGATCGGCTGGTCTGGAACGCCAAGTTGCGGCGCTCTCTTTCATTCAGTTAAGAATGAAAAGGCGGCAAAGCGCGAAGCTGAAGAGATTCTGATCAAGGAGAAGGCGGAAGCTCAGCAGGCCAATGAAGCGGCGGTGCCGAATTCTGCGGAAGCTCTTTTTGCGGCGATTGCAAAGTCCCAGGCTAAGACGCTTCGACTTATTCTCAAAGGTGACGTATTTGGTTCTGTGGAAGCGGTGGTTGGTTCGCTCGAGGCGATAGAAAGCGACAAGGTCGAGCTAGAGGTCATTGATAGTGGCGTGGGCGCCATCAACTTGCGCGATGTGCAGAAGGCGAGCGCGGCGGGCGCTCAGATCGTTGGCTTTAACGTGAAGAACGAAAACGGGGTTGTGGCCGCTGCCAAGCGCGAGGAAGTGAAGATCGTTCACCATCAGATAATTTACGAGCTGCTGGATCAGGTAAGAGACGAG
>JBCCZW010000537.1:0-3563 GCA_039186805.1 Verrucomicrobiota bacterium | reverse complement strand
GTGGATTTCGATATTGAGTCGCGCTCTGTAGCCCGTCTGTGGAACGAATTCTTGCTTGAAGCGATTCGAAAGGATTTTCCAGATCCTACCCAGCATGGAAGAAATCTCTACCACGTATCAGCGGCAATGTGGGATGCTTTTTGGGCTTATGATATCGAGGGCTGGTCAAGGGCGACTCCCGCGTTTCATCAGGAGGTGCTGACTGAAGCGGATTGGGGTGGCGATCGCGAGGCGGCCCAGCGGAAGGCGATCAGTTATGCCGCGTATCAGGTATTGTTGGAGCGCTATAAGAATAGTGTTGGACGGGAGGAGTCCTATTTTGGCTTTCGTTGGTTAATGGGCAAGCTCGGCTATGATCCGGATTTCATGGAAACCGTCGGAAATGATCCTGCCGCTGTGGGGAATCGCATTGGTCAGGGGTTGTTGGCGATTGCCGTAAATGACGGATCGAATGAGGCGAATGGATACGCGGATACGAGCGGTTACTCGCCCAGCAATGATCCGCTTGTATTCAAATTTAGCGGTACAGATATGGATGAACCCAATTTGTGGCAGCCCTTAGCATTCGATTTTCTCGTGACTCAAAACGGTATACCCATCGGCGAGGATATTCAGGAGTTTATAGGAGTGAACTGGAGAGAAGTGGACACTTTCGCGATTGAGAAGGACTCTTCCAACACGATTGCGATCGACCCAGGACCGCCGCCGCTGTTTGGGACGGAGACGGAACCGGAGTTTCGGGAATCCGCAGTCGAGGTGATTCGATTTTCCTCTTGCCTGGATCCGGCCACTGGAACGATGATCAATATTTCTCCGAGTGGTCGCCTTAACAATCGCCTGGGGAAAAATGAGGGGACCGGTCGGGCATTGAATCCCGTTACGGGGCAGCGATATGCCGACAATTTTGTGAACTTCGCTGACTATGGTCGCATATTGGCTGAATTCTGGGCGGACGGACCTTCATCGGAAACGCCTCCGGGGCATTGGAATGCGCTTCACAACGAGATCACCGAGGGCCCCTTATTCGAGCGAAAGTACGGCGGGAGGGGAGAAGAGCTCTCAAAGTTGGAATGGGATATTCAGGCCTACCTCGCCCTTAATGGGGGAATGCACGATGCCGCGGTGGCCGCCTGGACTTTGAAGCGACAATACGACTATGTACGTCCGATTTCGATCATTCGATACCTTGCAAGTCTTGGGCAATCGAGTGACCCTTTGAGACCGTCCTACCATCCGAATGGGTTGCCCTTGGAGACGGACTTGATCGAAGTGATTACGGCTGAGAGTTCAGCGGTGGGCGAACGGCATGAACACCTGGCCGATTATTTAGGCGAGATCGCGATTTGGTCTTGGGCGGGAGAACCAGAAGACACAGAGAATGAAGTGGGAGGTGTTGAGTGGATCCGCGCTGCGGATTGGCGTCCGTATCAGCGGCGAACCTTCGTCACTCCTGCATTCGCTGCTTATGTCTCCGGTCATAGCACGTTTAGCCGGGCCGGGGCTGAGGTGATGGCTTTGTTGACGGGCACACCGTTTTTTCCGGGGGGCATCGGGGAGTTTCACTTCGAGAAGAACGAATACCTCGAGTTTGAGCAGGGGCCGAGCGAGGATGTGACTTTGCAGTGGGCGACCTACTACGATGCGGCGGATCAGGCGGGAATTTCCCGCTTGTACGGAGGCATTCATGTGAGAGCAGACGATTTTGTCGGCAGGGAACTCGGCGCTCGAATCGGCATGGAAGCCTTCTTGAAGGCGCACAGTATGCGTAGTGGCGGCAGCCCTACAGATGGCTTGTTAAATGTCGTGGTCGAAGGCCGACAGCAGCCAAGTTCGGAGTTTGGGCGATTCGCATACTCAAGGATGAACGAAAGTCAAAAGTCTCTACCGATACTTCGCGCGAGTTCTTTGCCTGAAGCGTTTCCGGATGTTTT
The DNA here is from genome assembly GCA_039186805.1 of Verrucomicrobiota bacterium. Taxonomy (GTDB): domain Bacteria; phylum Verrucomicrobiota; class Verrucomicrobiia; order Opitutales; family Opitutaceae; genus JBCCZW01. The sequence continues at coordinate 1,632 of JBCCZW010000537.1, read as the reverse complement.
TGAGCAGGATGGGCTAGTCTACGTCGTTTTAGAAGAAGACGGAGGCTTCACTGGGAGTGTCTTGGGAGAGGAATTGAGACGCTTTGAAATGCGTATGGATGTGGATGCGGGCGACGCGGCTACAATCCGCTTCAGCATTAAAGGAGTGGATCCTGAGCCTGTTTTGGTGAGGGCGCTTGGGCCGTCTTATGAATCCGTTCCACTCGATCAGCGAATGGGAGATACCGTGATCGAATTGTACGCGATTGGTCCTGACGACAGCGAGACGCTTATCGCAGAAAATGATAATTGGATCGAATCGTTATCCGCATCTCTGATACAAGTTGCTGCTGAGAAAGAAGGTATTGATAATTTGGATCACGGTAGCTTGGATTCCGGATTGTTTGCGCAATTGACCGAAGGCGACTACCGAATTGAAGTTTCTGGAGTTGGGGGAATCGGAGGAACGGTAATGACTCAGCTCCTACTAATTGAAAGCAATTAGAAACAATCCCAAGATCGCGTTCGAGCGCATCCAAAAGATAGATTGGGATAGGTTTTAGCGGACTAATATACAATAGATGCTTCAATGGGCCGCTCCAACGTCAAAAAAGCGTCAAGAAGAATTACGTTGGCGGGGCAGTTTCCATTCGTGCCTATTAATTTATGTAAAAAGTGTCTGGGCCGCTTTACTCTAACGTAATAGTGGAAAAAGTGTTCACTGCGCTTTCCGAAAGTATAACGGTGGGTTTCTGAATTAACCAGTTTTGGGGCCCGCCTAAGCCCAGTCAAAATATCGCAAATTTTGTACGCGTATTTCCAAGGTACGCGAATCCGAATTTCTGATACACTAACAGTTTGCCCCTTTTTTGATACCCTTTCTTCACGGAGAGACCCTCCTCTCCCTAGCAAGATGCTTACGACCAATGAATAAACATATCAAACTGATACACTATAGCCCATGGCTACGGCGAGCGCCGCTCTCACTGTTGTGCGGAGCCTCGCTTTTTTTTGCGGCACCGTTTGCGGTCGCCCAGGATAGCGAAGAGGACTCAATTCTCGAATTATCTCCATTTGTAGTAGATGGTTCGGATGACCAAGGTTATCGAGCTACGTCAACCTTAGCAGGCACTCGGATTCGAACGGATCTCAAGGACGTTGGGTCGGCGATTTCAGTTGTGACCGAAGAGTTTCTTCGCGACACTAATGCAACGGATAATGAGACCCTCCTCGTGTATACGACCAATATGGAAGTAGGCGGAACAGAGGGCAACTTCGCTGGAGGTAGTGATAGTGGCCGAGTGGATACAGATTCCCAACGGAAGAATCCCAACGATTCCACCAGGGTTCGTGGACTGGCTAAAGCGGATAATACTCGTAGCTTTTATAGAACCGACATTCCGTGGGATTCTTATAACGTAAAGCGCATCGATATCCAGCGTGGGCCGAACTCGATTCTCTTTGGTTTGGGAAGCCCCGCTGGGGTGATCAACGCCAATGTGGATCAAGCCTATTTCAATGATGGTGGCGATGCTGAAATTAGGTTTGATGACCACGGCACTGTCCGCATGACGCTTAACTATAATAAGGTTCTGATCGAAGATGAGCTGGCGGTTCGTTTCGCGACTTTGCAGGAAGATGAAAAATTCCAGC